>JAUWBM010000009.1 GCA_030601705.1 Thermoplasmatota archaeon | reverse complement strand
ATTGTTTATTCGATAATATGTTGCATTTACTCCAGACCCATCATCCGTAGCATTTAACGTCACATTAACATCATTTACATACCAGCCGTTTTCACCATCAGGTTCTGGTGGGTCAAGTGTACAAGTTGTAACAGGTGGCGTAGTGTCATCGTTAAATATTGTGATTCCAGTTGATGGTGCAATAGCAAGTCCAAGGAAAAGAACTATCACTCCAACTGCAAGTAGTTTCTTCATACTCATACCTCTATGTCATATGGTTCTTGTGCTGGAAATAAATCAAAATTAAACCAAGTAAGAGTCAATATTGGAGGTGGAAAGGGTTCTGGGGTAATCGGGTATATGTTCAACTTCCCTTTGATAACATAAAGAATCCCCGGTTTATCCCAGTAGTTTCTCTTCCATCTATTAACTAATGAATCCTCAAAATATGCATCATTTGTGTTATCAACAAAATTATTTTTTCGGATAATATTACTAAATCCATGATAAAGAGAGATTCCATCCGAATTGTTCCTGAACGAGTTTTTCCAGATGATATTAGAGATGCGGAACAAATCGAGACCGACCTTGTTTTCTTTGATAATGTTTCCTGAGACAGAGTTAAAAACACCACTTAAATAAATTCCCACATCATTATTATTTGAGATGATATTATCCTTGATATTAGAAAAATCAGTAATTAGCTTCATGCCATTACCACAGGAGCTTATCTCATTTTTTGAAAATGTGTTACTCCCTTTATAGCAATATATACCACCCCCCCAAAGAGAACCCGCTCCAGATATGATGTTTTCAGAAATTACATTATCTTTACCAGCAAGACTAATCCCTCTATAATAACCACCTGATAAATTATTAGCAGATATAGTATTGTTGCAAGCAGACAGACAAATTCCTATGCGATGCCAACCTAGAAGTATATTTTCAGTAACAATATTGTCAGGGGATGATGAACTTATTTTAATGCCACAGTTACAATGCCCAAAAATTGTATTTCCGGCAATAATATTACCAAAAGACGAAGAAATCAATATACCCCGGTCACTGTTGCTAATAATATTTCCTGAAACATTGTTATAATTTGAACTAACCTGTATTCCTATTTTAGAGGAGGCATTTTGAACAGTAAAACCATTTATATTTACACTATTAGCAGATAAATGTACAACACCGTTTCCACCACCATCAATAACAGTAGTATCTTTATCCTCTCCGATAAGGTTTATTGATTTATAACCATGTATCAACATAACGTTTATAAACTCCTAAGTCTATTTATTATATGATGATTGTGATGAATAAGATAGAAGAGTTCCTAGAGAATTACCCTAGTAGTAAATCAACACGCAAAGCCTACAGGACACATCTAAACAAATTTTTCAGTATCATAGAAGCAGATCCAGATCAGTACTTTAACAATGGGCGTGACTATGAGCAGGATGTAAAAACTTTCTGGAAAGCAATTATTGACGAACCACCCTGTACACGAAATATGAGAATATCCTGTATAAGAACCTTCCTCACAGAAAACGATGTAGATATTAAACCAAAGGTATGGACGAACTTTAGAAAGCGGGCAAAGGGAAACAGGCCCGTAACACAGGATTTGGTTCCAACAAACATACAGCTAAAGAAAATACTTACTCATGGGGGAGTAAAAGAACGCACTTTGTTTCTCATAGCTAGTAGCAGTGGATTGAGGATAGATGAGATACTACACCTAAAAGAATCAGACATAGATATGAACAGTAAACCGGTTAAAATCAGCATACGTGGCGAAACCACCAAAACAGGCAATCCACGAATAGCATTTATGAGTGAAGAAGCAAAAACCAACTTGGAGGAATGGCTAAAGGTTAGAGACGAATATCTAAATGTATCAGTAAAAAGAGCCAACTTTAAACACTATACAAAAACAGCAGATAGCTCCTATATTTTCCCTTTCACATATGCAACCGCTCTTATTGCATGGAACCGGTTGATACGTAAAGCAGGGTATACCGAAAGGGAGGAACGGACAAATCGTCATAAAATGCACATACACACACTTAGGAAGTATTTTAGAACACGCATGAGCTTGGAGATCCCTGTAGACGTTGTTGAGGCCTTAATGGGACACGAGGGATATCTCACCCAAGCATACCGGCGGTACTCACCGCAACAACTCGCAGAGCTATACGAAAAAGCTGTCCATACCATTTCAATATTTGACGTACCAGCAGATACCACAGATCTTAAAATACTGATAGGAGAAAAAGAGGAAGAAATACATGTCTTAAGGAGAGAATTAAACAAGATGAAATCAGAGATGGGGGATTATCGGGAGAGAAACGAGGAGATCCATCGTCTAAAAACCGAGATGGAGACAACAAAAGCAGAGGTGGGAGATTTCAACATGATGCTCGGCAATCTTGAATCCAAGATGCAAATGTTGAAAACGTTGGTCACTAAATGGGACAAACTGCAAACTAAACAGCTAAAAAAGATATAAGATTGCTACATTGCTAAGATCAGAAAAGCAGTAAGCGCAAGCTCAGACGGAGGATTACGCAATTTACCATTTTTGATATTTTGCCTATCACTTGATCAATTACCTGTTGCTCTCTTCCTTATTGGGGGTTATCGCCCTTCTCTGTTGACGCTTCAACAAAGTAGCCTCCCTCAGGTATTCTCGGAGGAGTGGGGTAAAATTTCCGATTATTTTGCTCGCCCTCTCCTCGGAACGTTTGTCCTTATTTACGATAATCTTCGTTAGTGTACCAAGCTTGGCAGTCGCGTATTCGTGGTCCGCAACGGATGTCTTGTTGAGTTTTGCAATTTTTCTAAGTTGCTCTCCTGACTCAAACAACTGGTCAATGGGATCCTGCATCATCTGTTTTTTTAATTTTTTTATTTCCTCCTGCATAATATTTGTTTGGAACTGATGGAGCTGCTCACGTGACACTTTCAATTCTTGGTGTTCCTCTCTATGCTCTTCTTTGCCCCTGCTAAGGTGTCTTTGAACAGTTTACTTTGCGACATGAAGTTCTTTTGCTATTGCCCTGATAGACCAACCTGCATCTCTCAATTCCCATATCTCTTTGACAACCTTAGGCTTCAATGCCATATCTCACTATGAAGAGCTGATGCCGTATAAATTTTGCCGCATTTAAAGTATAGAATGAGTACAATTCGAGTACGTTTTCTAAGCCGAATAGAACAAAACCCCTTCGGGGAAATTATGGTAGTTTGTAAACTATTTTGGATGCATTTTGGCCATATGGCTTGACATGTTTGATGCTCTAACCTTTACACCACATAAACTACAAGTTAGCCACTTCTTACTCTGTATAGATACTATTCCATTTAACAGTTCATCCACGGTCATTCCCTTAGCCAATGCTAGCTCTCTAATCATCCTGGATGTGCTTAACCTAACAGTCAACGAGTACCAACCTTTTTCAGGCATGAACATGGATGAAAATCCCATATTCATAAATTGACCAGTCAATCATAGGAAAACTATACTTACCCAGCGGAGTCTCTATATTTTATATACAATAAAAAACTAGGTTCTCAGTTGAAACAATTTTTAGCCAATCCTCCTCGGTAAAGCCAGGTATACTTCGTTTGATCAAAGATAGATGATTATCATGGAATTTCATTATTTGTGAAAGAATTAACTTTTTTAAGGGAAGATGCCAATAAATTGTGTGTAGTAAAAGATCTTTATTTAGATGTGATGTAAACTGTTTAAATTCTTGTAATGCGTCCTGTTTTGATGTTATGCCCATTGCAGCAATTTTTCCAGACATAAGTGCACCGTTAATACCAAAACCAAAAAATGGATCTAAAAAGCCAGCCACATCTCCAGCTAGCACATAGGTTTTTCCATCAAATTTAGTAAACAATCGTGCTTTTTTGGGAAAATGAGTAATAATAGAAGACCAACTATCTAGTTCGATACCTTCCGTTTCTTTCACTAAATTTGTAAATTTCTTTAAATTTTCTTGAGAAAGATTTGATGGACCCGATAATTGAGCTGAGAGCATCCCATTTTTCGCTGAAATATATCCATAGTCGGATGTATAATCTCCAAAGTAAACTATAGTAATATTTCTAATATCAGTCTTCATATGTGTGTCGAATTGTTTAAAGGTAACATATGGCAGATGGAGATCTCTGACGATCTGTGAATATCCCGCTGTTGCAATAATTGAATTTCCAGGAATACTTCTCAATTTTTCTGGGGTTAAAGGATGTGAAAATTCGAAGTTAACCTCTTCTTCTAAAGCTGTTTTGTAGAGAAAATAATCTAATGATGATTCTCTTGGTCCCCGCTCAACAATATAGAGATTTTTTGTGGAAAATACAATTTTTTTTGGACCAATATAACCTCTAAAGGCCTCTAATTTTGAAAAACATGATTCTAATTCTATTCCAACATACCTCTGCATATTTTGAATATGCACAGGCGTCATATGGACCGAAGGATGACATTTTAACGTTCCTCCAATTTTCTTTTCTTTTTCATATACTGTAACAGTATGTCCACCTCTAGCTAGATTTATAGCAGAAACTAGACCTGACAAACCTGCGCCATAAATCTGGATATCTTTTGTTGTCATCAGTAAGATTAAGGGGCGTGACGTTGATATATTTTGTTATAGCGATAAATCTAAAAATATATGTACTAATGTAAACATTGAATTGATTATAGAGATGACGTTGAATGGCAAAGACGATAGGGATTCTCGGTGCATCTGGAGCTGTCGGGAAAAAACTTACTAAAGAACTACTTGGAAATACAAAAAATAATGTGGTAATTGCTGGCCGAAAAGAGAAGAAGCTTCGAGAAATTTATAACAAATTTGACAAAATAATAGATATTTGTTCGGTAGATGCTGGAAGCAAAAAGAGTTTGAAAAAGTTTTATTCAAAAATTGATATGGTCGTTAACTGTTCAGGCCCAACACATACATTCAAAACGCTACCTGCAGAGGCAGCTATTGAGGAGACTATTCCATATGTGGAATCTGGTATGTCAATTTTAAATGAATGTGATAAGAACATTCAAGAAATCAATCAAAATGCAAAAGGGAAAGGCATTTTGATGGTTACTGGAGCAGGAGTCTTTCCTGGGCTTTCTCGTGTTTTGCTGGAACTTGCATCTCGTAGGTTTGTTAAGGTGGATAATGTTAAAGTTTCAGTGATATTCAACGACCCTCTTTCAATGGGATCAGCAGTTGATATGCTCTTGGAATCCAGAAAACCTGTTGAAGTTTTTGAAAACGGCCAATGGATCATACAAAAACTGGGTTCAATGAGAGACGTCGTATGTTTTGCTCCGCCATTTAATAATCAACATGTTTTTGCTTCACCTCCAGCAGACACACAACTTCATTTTCCAACAAATATCCAAAATTTTACTCTTAAGCTAGGAACACCTGGTTTTTTATCAGATATAGTGGTTTTAGTGCATTCCATCAACACTGCTAATTATCGGTTAACAGAATTGCTGGCAAGATATCTCAAATATGCTAGCCAGATAAATCAGTATCTTGCACCCCGTGGTCTTGCAATTAGAATGGATGCTGCTGGTAAAAAATCAAATAATGCAGTATCAGAAAAAATGGTAGTAAACCTGCAGCATCCGGATACATTTGTTGCGACAGCTACTGCTATTGCTTGTGGAGTTAACTTTTTACTGGAAAATAATCTAAAAAAGACAGGTCTTTTTACATTTGGTGAAATAATAGATCCCATTTGGTTATTAAAAAAACTTCAATCTAAACAGTTTTTAGTTACAGGAATTTAAGTTTTAATCCAGCACCTATCACTTTCAAGATACTCACCTGTATTCCAAAATGCTTGCGCACGGCAACCACCACAAACATCTCGATATTTACATATTCCACAGTTTCCTTTCAGCAGCGTCCTATCTCGTAGTTCTTTTAAAACAGGATTATCTTTATTGAACCAAATATCTTCAAAAGCTTCTTGTTTTAGGTTTCCAAGTTTATGCGGTAAAAGATGGCAAGGATGTAGATCTCCATTACTTGAAATATGACATACCCATCGTGCTGATAGACAACCCTTAAAAAGCTCTGTTAACTTCCCGTATTTTTTATAAAAATATGTATCTGTTCCACATGCAGAATTGACCGTTATTGAATAAGGATATGGTTTAAGTGACATTTTGCTTGAAACTGCGAGATCTTGTAAACGCGCAAAGAGTTCACCTCGTTGTTTTGGATCAAGTATCTCTTTTTGCAATTCCTTTCCTCGCCCAGCAGGAATAAAATCATAAATATACCATCCATTGACATTAAGCAAGTCTAATAGATTGTAGATATCTACTAATTCATCGAAATTACTATTCATAAAAACAGTGGAGATCTGTGTATTAATACCGGCGTTTACACAGTTTTCGATTCCTTTAATCGTTTTTTCATATGTTCCCTTTTTATTACGAATGTAATCATGTGTTTCTGGATTAACGCCATCTAGACTTATGCAAACATGATCTATATGAATTGCTTTCAGATGTTTTACATAGCCATCATTGAGAAGTGTGCCATTGGTTGAAATAGATGTATACAATCCTAGATTTTTAGAATAGGAGATTATGTCTAATATGTCCTTTCGCAATAATGGTTCTCCACCTCCAAAATCGATTATCCCAACTCCTGCCTCGTAAAGCATGTTTAGTATATGATAAACGTCATTTGTTGTTAATTCCTCGTTTTGTTCCGAGGAATAGCAATGAATACATTTTAAGTTACATTTGTCTGTAATATCAAATACAACATAGATTGGTATTCCAATTCTAACCGCTTTAAGTCCATGTTTAGTTATCCCACGAAAAAGCGCATTAACTAATGAAATAGCCTCTTTATCAGAAGATAAATCATTTAAATCGCTGCTAGTTATTCTCATATAAGTCATTAGTATTTTGAGTGGGATTTTACCAAAAAGAATCTGTTTTTTGCAGTCTGGACATTCTGTTTTCTCTCTAAAACTATTAAGTATGGTTTCTATACGAGTGGTGCCACATTTAGAACATTTTTTGGAATACCATTTGGCCAATGTTTTAACAAGTGGATTAAACATCGTCAACTCGTTCATTTAACCTACCTTGGGAAACATGTGGCATGAATTTTTCGCTGATTATATCATATTGCCATGCGGTATCTACAAGATCATAAAAAATATCAAAACAAAGAAATCCTATTAGATGAATGAGATGAGCAAAACCTAGTATAAAACCAAGAAATGCAAAAGCTTTCAAAAAAAATCGGTGTTTAAACATGAATATAATAACTTTTTTGTTACTTTCCAATTTGTCATGCCCAAATTCATCGAGAAAGGATCCTATTGCGGCTACTGGAATAATGCAGAATGTAGTTGGTTCTATGTTTATTACATTTAGTGCAAAGGTTATAAAAATCAAGATTACAAACAAAATCACACTTACTAAGTACATAGGATGATCTAGTTTACCTGCTATCAATAATCCAATCGCTGTTCCAGTTACCATACCAATTACTGGTTCTTCTGTTAATGCCAGATATGCCATAGAAGTTGGTATAAAGATAGCTAGTGGCACAATCCATATTTTATATGATTTGACTTTTATTTCATCTACCAATTGATCCATCATTTTTACTGCTACTCCTAAAAGTATGCAGAGTCCTACAACTGTGAGTCCATTAAGAACATTATTTTCGGGGTAATAAAAACCAAGGAGAATACATCCAATACCTGTTATTGATGATATTGTCAAGATAGAAACTATTTTTTTCATAGTATGTTTAAATATATACGTAAAGCTGTTATATAAATATCTCCTTATACGTTTTACAAGAAAATTGGGCAGCTGTGTAAACTATAATGGCGATATGATGAAAAAGTTGGATTCAAACAGAATTATGACGATTTTACTTGTTGTAATGGGAGTTTATTTTGTTCTCGGTAAAGTTCTAAATATTCCACTCTCAGAAACGATATTTATGATGGTAGGGGCCCTGCTCTTTTTAATTATTGTTGTCATTCATGGGTGGAAGACGTTAGGGTTTAGAGAGATACTGGTCTTTTTTTTAATTGCTTATACCATTACGCTACTCTATGAGTATACTGAGGCATTTGGGTGGGGTGAATGGTTTGGGTGTAGGTGTTACTATAGTGATCTGTTGGGACCAAAGTTCCTTGGTAAAATCCCTTATATCATACCACTTGCCTGGTCTATTGCTCTTTATTGTGCTTTCACTATGACAAATATCATCTTTGATAGAATCAAGACAAACCATAAGTCTGATGAAAAAGCCTCTCTGCAATGGTTTTTAAAAATGATTGGTATGGGTATTGTAGCAGGATTGATCATGATCTCTTGGGATTTAATTAATGACCCTGTGCTAGTTGCAATGGGTGTATGGAGTTGGCCTGGCGGTGGAATTTATTATGGTATTCCAATATGGAACTATGCAGTATGGATAGAAATGTCTGCAGTAGTCTTTATATCATACAGTATTTACCTGTTTATAGTAAAGAAAAGTCAAATTTATATAGGTGGAGATAAACGATCAGGCTACACACTTTTGGCTGTTATTCTCTACCTAATGATGTTAATGTTCTCTGGAATTTATGCAGTATATGAAAAAGTGATGTATGCAATTCCATGGGCTGCTATAGCAATGGGGTCAGCAGCGGTTATTACAGTAATTCAGTTTCGTCGATATTGCTATAAATAAAAAAGAGATTGAGAATCAAAACCGCAAAAACCCCCCTTTGTTTTACCTATTTTTTCTCCTGTTAATCTGTTTACGGTTCGGCGGGCCTATTAAGCTGTTTTTAGAACCTTTGTCATCCCTACCAGAATTAAAATATCCACGTTTTCCATAAGAATTACACTCGCTCATTATTTCAGCATTTTTTTAGAAGAAAAACATTCCTTTTCCTTTATCTACCTTATTCTAGCAAAACAGAACTAATACATCTATATGAAATTAAAAAAAGAAAAAAGAAAAAGAGATGTTTGATTTTATTTAACCTTAGCTATAGAATAATTTTAATATTTACACAATCTCTACCTACAATAAATTGTATACTTCTCTCACATATGACGCAGGCGTTCTAAAGGTGATTATGCCCCAAGATCCAATCTCAGGGATAACGTTACCCCACACGTTTGTCCTTTCCGCCAAGCTAGGGCTAAAAGTCATACTTGTATTAACGGTTAGCATTACAAGATCTCCTCTGTTGATTATTGGAGTTGCAGTTGTGTCACAAG
This sequence comes from Thermoplasmatota archaeon, assembly GCA_030601705.1. GTDB lineage: Archaea > Thermoplasmatota > E2 > DHVEG-1 > DHVEG-1 > JAGLML01. Next base: position 36,020 of record JAUWBM010000009.1, on the reverse strand, counting down.
ACCCGTCTGCATCCTCTATTACAATTATGCCAAATTCATTCGCTGCTAGACTGAATGCAGAAGTGTTGAAAATTCCAGTGCTTGCGGGGCTTGCCTGATGTTGTGTGCTATTGTACCTAAGTACCACATTCGTATCATTGTTTGCCAACTCGACAACAGTTTCACCAAGATCGATATTTCCTGATCCCGATCTCCCTCTTACACTTATGGTCAGCAGATCAACTCCATTTGATGGGGTTTCTACGTGACCCTCGACATCAGCTACGTGAATACCTGTTGATACTTCTTATATGGTCTCTTACTCCCAAAGGCAAAGAAATCGCTAAGCTTTTAATCGAAATAGAAAAAAAACTTAATTTATAAATATGTCCTGAGATTCTAACAATAGGATAGTATAGAGGGCAATAACTAGAAATGCCTAAAAGTATCGGTTAATGTGATAAACCGAAATGACATGCTACCTTGGATAAATTTTGGTTGGCATCCAGCACGAGAACCATATGACATACCAGCGGTTTAGAGAATCAGCATATTACCTATGAAAAAACCCGTGGGGAGGATAAAAAGGGGTTGAAAAAGGGTGTTTTTAGCCAGAAGAATCTGTGACAAGTGGAAGCATTTATATAACATATCTGTGATAGATATTATTATGGGAGGAAAACATATGAAAAATGATTTAATGAAACAATTGCTAGTAGTTGGGATAGCAATTGTTCTTGTTTCAATAATTTTTATGCCAATTGTAACTAGTTATAGTACTAGGTTGGAAAAACAGGTTGAAATAGTAAAGGAAGAAGATGATGGGTATAGTGTTTTAACAAATGTTGATAGATACAGAATACCTAATGATATTACCGAAAACCAGCTGGGATACCATTTACCTAAGATGAATCCATATAGTCTTGACTATCGTAGGCAATACATTGACCAATTAAAGGATAGAACACTAAAAGATTTTTCAAGGGAAAATGCCTATGTTAGAGAACCTATATGGACAGGTTCAAGAAATGGTTATACACCACATGATCCGATTATTATTGACAGTGATGATGATTTTACCTCTGAAAATGGGGTTACTGGTGGAAATGGAACAGTTAATGACCCTTATATAATTGAAGGTTGGGAAATTGATACAACAGAGTTTTATGCCATATCAATATCTCAGACAACTTCGTATTTTATTATTAGGAATTGTCTTTTAAAAAATGCTGAATTTGGGATATATCTATATAAAATAGCTGTTGGAACGGTTACTGATACGATATGCAACACTAAGTTTAATGGGATACGTACATATAGTTCATTTAATGTCTCCATTAGTGATTCTACGATTTCTGCGGAAATCGCTCTCTTTATTGAAAAATCGGTAAATGTCTCTGCGTATAATTGCAGTATTACATCTACAAGTGAATATGGGGACGGTGTTCGTCTTGACAGATCGACGTCCTGTATATTGTCAAATATCTCAGCTACTGGTGGGTATTATGGTGTTTATGTAAAGAAATGTTCTTCGTCTAATGTGATTAAAGATTGTCATATATTTTCCAATTATGTTGCTGGGATAGATATTTATGAATCATCTTCTTTAATTCTTAGAAATAACATTCTTCACGATAACACCAACAATCTTTATGTTTACGGTTACGAGATGGACGAATATATTCATGATATAGATGCATCAAATACAGTTGATGGAAAACCTGTGTATTATCTTATTAATGAAAGTGATCTTGTCTTTGATGGAAGTGATGATATTGGCTATTTAGGTTTAGTCAATTGTGATAATATTCTTGTTAAAAATGTTACAATGAATAACCTTGGGCAAGGAGTGCTGTTAGCAGGATCACAAAATTCTATGATAGCATCATCAACCTTTAATAACGATTTCCATGGAATCCTATTATTTAAATCCTCAAATAATACTGTTAGTGGTTGTAACTTTATTAACACGAGTATAGCCATTCCATTACAGAATTCTCCATATAATGTTTTTCGGGATAATTCAATATCTGGTAATTCTAGATTTGGAGTGTTGGGACAAAAATTAGAGGATTTTTATCAAGATATTGATAAGTCAAACACCCTGAATGACAAACCCATCTATTACCTTGTTGAAGAAAAAAATCAAGTCATTACTGGTTCAAACGTTGGGTTTCTAGCATTGGTTAACTGTAAAAATATAATCGTATATGGTTTACAAATTAGTAATAGCATTCAGGGTATACTGCTTGCAAAGACAAATGCAATCATTAGGAGGTGCGAGTTTTCATATAATGCTTTTGGGATATATGTGTTCAACAGGTCTCTATTGAGAATTTGTGATTCTAAGATATACTATAATGATTTTGGTTTTATTTTTGAATATGCGTCAGGTGTCGGTGTGGTACGGTGCAGAGTCTCTGGTAATAGTGTTGGATTTAATCTTTTTTATTCACATGATAACATTGTTCGGGATTGTAATATTAATAATCAGTGGATTAATGGATTTCAAGTTAAGAATTCTTGTAACAATGTGTTCTGCGGTAACAAAATTTCTGACAATAGGGGCGGATTTAGCATTCATGATGATTGTTGGGGAAACGAGATTTCCTCTAACAGTATTCATAATGGGTATTCTGGAATTGTTATTATGGGACCTGATCAGCCTGTTGGATCTCACAACAATACGGTCCATAACAATAACATTTATAATATGGATTTTTTTGGAATCGGTTTAGTCAAAGCTCATGATAATAATATCCATCATAACAGCATTCATGATACAAGTATCGGAATTATTGTTTCTAATTGTCAGAGATGCGAATTTCACCGTAATAACATATATGATAACGATAAGGGCATGCAAGTGGGTTACTGCACAGTAGATGCGGCAAATAACTGGTGGGGTAGCGATGATGGTCCAAGTGGCGAGGGGCCTGGTAGTGGTGATTACATTGAGGTTGTTGAAGGGGACGTTTCCTTTGACCCATGGTTGAAAAAACCTGCGATAACCAAACCCTTTGTTTTTCTGTGTATTCTTGCGTGTATTCGTGTACGACTTCGTTCTTTGATAGGATCAAATACGGAAGATTAAAGAATCAATATTTTTATCCTCCCACAAAAGCCCTTAGGAATTGGTTTTTTTCTAATTCCTAACTTTGCTGATGCTCTTGCTTTGATAAAATCAAGGTAGCTCTACATCCACACCGAAAAAATATGGGTGTCTAGCCCATGGAATATCACCATCAGGTACATAATCAAGATAACTCATCCGAAGTTCATACTCACCACTTTCACCGAACCACCAAAGACACTTTGAGGTATTATAATCTTGATTACAATAGTGTTTACCCTTGATTGTAATAACGGTTAACTTCCGTACTTCATCGGGGGTAATCCATTTTACTCGCCAAAACCCTTGATAATTGGGATCTAATGGAAAATTGTACAGGAACGTATGGTTGATATGAAATCGGGTTCTTCCCCTCAGCATCATCTCAAAGAACCCTGCTTTGCTTATTAAGAGGTTACTGTCAAATTCGCCATACCAGAGAGCATAGACTATTCCTCCTTCGCTTGTTGAAATCTCTAGGTCTGTGCCGCTAAGATTCATCCACACTGAAATACTTTCTAGTACCTCCTCCTGACTTAAATCATAAAATGCTGCAGTAAAGATAAAATACCATGTTCCAGGAGATAGGGGAAAAGTGAAAGGATAACTAATCCAATCAGTCCAATTAGCTCCGCTTCCGTTATAAAGTGTTCTATTATCATATGTGTATGTGAATCTCCCAAATTTTACATGGAAGTATCTAAATTTACCTGCTGTTTCTGGTCCTGTTCCTCCCATTCCCATAAGTGGGAGCATCCATGTCTTATCGGTGAGAAAACATTGGATATGGCGCCCTGAAGAAGTCGGATTATTCGTGGTGATGTTCCAGTGAACATTGCACCTGAAATTTTCAAGGGAAATGTAATAGGGAGATGATACTTTGACGATAAAGGATTTATTGGTTTTTCCATGAACATAATAATTATCGCCACCTGTTTTTTCAGATTGACTACCGCTTGTATTCAAGGCTCTATAATAGGAATATGTTCCATTAGAAAAAGTGTAATAAACATCAAACTCATCAAAACTCGTTGTTTCAGTAACGTCTATGAATTGTCTATTATTTTCAGAATATTTCAATTGTTCTCTATCTGAGATAGATCCTCCTTCAATTACATTTATACCTGCTGAAACAACACTTGTTCCAATAAACAAAGCGATTACAGCAAAGGCAATTCCCTTTTTAGGTAAGAGATTTTTCATTTTCCCCTCCATTATTTGAGAATCACAAACAATCAATTTGGAGTTAGTCTTGAACGAAGACTAAATCCAAGGATAAAACCAGTACTTTCTACAGAAGTTACAGCAATTCCAATAAAACCGTTGAGATTTAAATCAACATAACTATCATCCCATCGTTGAACTCCTTGAAGCCCTATTGTTGTTAAAGAAGCATTCCTAGCCCACCACCATCCTATAGCAAATGCTGCTCTGGGACGTTGCCACTGAAGAAAATCCACGAGATCAAAAAACTTAAACAAATGTTCAAAATCAAGAAAATCTGCACGTATAAGCAACTCAATAATAAGCCATATAGGAGTTAATATAAAAGCACCAAGAAGATCAGCTCTAAAGCAATAAGAAAGAGTATCCTGTCCAATGCCAAAAACAAAACTAAAATAATTCCATTCTTCAGGAGGAAAATCCCCTTTTGAATTAAATTTTATTTGTTGATTGTTTGAAACAGTAAAAGACTGTCTTGAATGTAAAACATATTTCATCACTAGATCTGTTGCATCATCAACATCTATACCTTTTGGAAACAGTCCTACCTCCTTCAGTTCAACTGCTAAAGCAGAAACTTTCTCTCGTAATTTAGTAACGGAACATTTTCCATCTAAAAGAGCATTTAATTCGTTAGCAAGCTTTGTTATTTTATCAAGCTCGGTCTGAGGGATATTCTTGACAACTTGTCTGATACCTCTTAAAGTGCTCACCTGACATGTGACCTCTACAAAATCTCCCGCTTCAACCTCTCCATTATTCTTAGTTGTTGGTAAAATACGATTAAAATTTGCATTAACAATTGGTGCAATGCTTATTCCGATTAACAGAAATATAACAATTACAATCCAACCTTTTTTTAACATACTATTTATCATTTTTTCTTCCCCCTATGTAATGATAATGCATATCATATATTTAGTTTTTATCCCTGATTTGACGATAAAATAAGAAACTCCCACACTCTGTCACGGATTCTTCTAGCTAAAACCTTGTTTTTCAATCCCTTTTTATCCTCCCTCAAAACCCTTGGTATCGGTTAAGATAATTAACCGAAACTTAAACGGTTTTAAGTTGTAAACGCCTAAAAATTAGGGAGGATCCCCGTTATCTAATCCATCCTGGGCCTATCTAAGTAAATCAAAAGAATGAAAAAAAGGTTTATCATCTAACTGAGAAAGGAAAATTGCTGTTGAAAGCACTGAAAAGATAATTACACAAAGCAAAATAAAGATATATAGTTAAATTTAAATACTATATAATAATAGTATATGTTGGGATAATATATGAAGAAAATGATTGTATGGGGTTCACAAACATTTTACAATATTTATCCAAAAGATTTAGATTGGACCCTAGGATTAAAACTAAGAAAAGAGAGGTAGATAAATTGCAAAATAGTTTATTTAGGAGAAGCTTGGTTTGCGGAATAATTTTATTATTAATCGGACTGAGTGTTACATCGAGTATAAGCGGGTATCAATCAACGAATGATGATTATATATTAGCTTATTGGGAATTTGATGAAGGCTTCGGTAACACTGCGTATGATTCTTCTGGACATGATTATGATGGGACAATTCATGGGGCTACATGGACTACGGGTCATTCTGGTTACGCACTGGATTATGATGGAGTAAATGATTATGTTGATTTGGATGCTCATTCAGAAAATCTGGGGTTCAATAAAACCGATGACTTGATATTTTCAGTATATTTTAAAACGACATCAACTGATTCAGGTTGCATTTATAGTATGAGTCATCATTTGGTTGGAAACTATCCAGAGGTTCATATTGAATTGAATTCTGACGGTAATATAAAGGTACAGGTGTGGGTTGGAGCATGTGGACACACAACAATATCTGAAGATACTTACAACGATGATTCATGGCATCATGCTGAAATCTTTTATAATGGTATTACATCAAATCCAACTGTAAAAATTTACGTTGATGATGAACTCGATATCAGTAATACAGAATGGGTGTGCTCTTTCTCTGCCGACGAGTTTGAAAGAGCCAAAATAGGCAGCCAATCTCGTGATGCAATAGACTATTTTGATGGAGCAATAGATAAACTTAAAATTATCAAATATCCCGGTGGAAATCAACAAAATCCACCGATCATATCTGGTCCAATGGAGGGAGAACCTGGATTTGAGTATGATTTCACTTTTGTAACTAATGACCCGGAAGGAGATGATATACAGTTATATATTGATTGGGACGACGGTACCTTTGAGGAATATGATGAATGGTACGAGTCAGGTGAAGAAGTCGTTTTTAGTCATATATGGGATGATGATGATAAATATGAAATTAGAGCTGAATCCAAAGACATTTGGCATGATAGTATTTCTTCAATATATGTAGTAAAAATTGGAAATCAGCCACCAGAACCACCAACAATAGGTGGTCAAAGATATGGAGATCCACAGCAACAACTAACATACACATTTGTAGCAGGTGACGAAGAAGAGGATGATGTTAAATATTTTATAGATTGGGATGATGGTACCACAGATGAAACCAATTATGTACAATCAAATACATCGGTACAACTATCACACAGTTGGGAGACAGAAGATGATTATAATATAACCGCCAAAGCATATGACATCCATGGTAAACCAGGTGATTTGTCAGTATATCACGTACGAATAGGAGACCAGCCACCAAACATGCCAAAAATATATGGGGCGGTCCAGGGTACACCAGGTATAGAATATGAATATGGTTTTATATCTTTTGACCCAGAAAATGATAATATAACCTATGATATCGATTGGGGTGATGGCAATATAGAAACAGATATTGGACCATTTCCATCTGGTGAGATATTTCCTCGAAGTCACTCGTGGAATGAAACTGGTACTTATATAATAAAAGCACGGGCAAAAGATAAATTTGATTACTATGGTGATTGGTCAGAACACGAAGTCAGCGTACCACGAAACAAAGCATTTAACTTTAATCTATTAGAATTGTTGTTTGAACGATTCCCACTTGCATTTCTTACATTTAAATGCCTACTAGGATTATTGAAATACGATATTATATTACTCGAAAACTTATAATTATGGGGAAAGAATACATATGAAAAAGAAAATCGTAGGAATTTTTGTTTGTACGCTGTTAATTGTCGCAACTGTTATACCAGGAGCAGGAATACTAGGAGCAGGAAATATAAAAATTAGATCTACCTCACCTTTAATGTCTATTAACACGTATGTTGATAATATTTCTCCATATAACATACAATCTTCACCTTTAACAATTACTGCTACAGGACCAAGTGATCTAGATTATGTCATATTGTTTTACAGATGGAGTGAAGACAATATCAGCTGGTCAGGAATAAATGAGTTTACGATTTTCGAAGGATTTGAATCAGGAAGTCAAAATACAAGTTTATGGAACATCTTTCAAACTGGTGGGGATGCACGTATTCAATGGAATTATGGATCGGCTCATGGTGGTACTTATTCATGTGCCATGGATGATGACGATACAAATACTGGTGATTATGCTCTCAATGTAATTTACACCAATATTGACTTCACAGAGGCAACGGATATCAGTATTGATTTCTGGGAACGTGAATGGGGCGATGAAGCAAATGAAGCACCAGATAGTTGGACAGGTTGGGGTAACTATGATGTTGTAGCATTTACAAACGATGGTAACACTTGGTATGAGATAGTTTCAGAGGCAAGTTTAAATGTACAAACATTTACACAATTTCAATATGATATAAGTGCAGATCCAGATTTCTCGTCACCGGCAAATAGCAATTTTGCCATAGCTTTTCAGCAATATGACAACTATCGATTGACCAATGACGGCCGTGCTTGGGATGACATCTACTTTCATTACACAATAGGTACTGGTATAAATTGGTCATTTTGGAATGATATCAGCAATCCTGATCTATTTTATCCTTGGAGCTGGAATTTTGACTTCCCAAATAGCACTGGTTATTATGAATTTTATAGCATAGGGATAAAAACTGGGGAAGATCCTGAAACAGCTCCATTGGTTGCTGATGCACGATGCAGATTTAATCGAATGCCAGAAATTTTTGACGAAAACCCTAGTAATGGAAGTACTGGTGTAGAGATTATCCCACTCCCACAACTGAATATATCTGTAAGTGATGCTGATGGTGACACAATGACCATTAATTGGTATAGTAACAGCAGTGGTTCATGGCAAGCTTTTGGAAGCAATATAAGTATTGAAGATGGAACATACAGTCAAACCAATAGTAATTTTAGTAATTTCGGAACCACATACTGGTGGAATGTTTCTGTTACCGATGCCATTTATACCAATTCTAGTCCAATTTTCCATTTCACAACTAGAGTAAACTTTCCACCAAATACACCGAGTAACCCTGACCCAGAGGATGGTGAAACAGATGTTAACATCGATATAGATCTTAGCTGGAGCGGTGGTGATCCTGATGGTGACGATGTAACATATGATGTCTACTTTGGTAAAAATAGTCCTCCTCCAAAGGTCAAGAGTAATCAATCTGGTACGTCTTATAATCCTCCAGGTGTACTTGATTTTGATATCACATATTATTGGCAGATTGTCGCCTGGGATATCTTTAATTATTCCTCAACTGGATCAATATGGAGTTTTACAACTGAAGCAAATATCCCACCAAATGAGCCAAGTGATCCTGATCCCGAAGATGGAGCAACCGATGTTTACATTGACGATATTCTAAAGTGGACGGGCGGAGACCCAAACCCTGGTGATACGGTAATGTATGATGTATACTTTGGTACAAGTAGTCCTCCTCCACTGGTTGAAGAAGATCTAACTCAGGCCGCTTATGACCCTGGTACAATGGACTTAAACACAACGTATTATTGGCAGATTGTAGCATGGGATAGTCAGGATTTATCTACAACTGGCCCAATATGGCATTTTACCACAGAATTGGAACAAAATCAACCACCAAATGAACCAAGCATCGATGGTTCAACCAGTGGTAAAGCAGGAGAAGAATACGATTATACATTCTCTGTAATCGATCCAAATGACGATGTCGTATATTACTACATTGAATGGGGCGATGGCAACATAGAAGATTGGATTGGGTCGTATGACTCAGGTGAAGAAGTCATAATAAGTCACTCGTGGGATGAACAAAAAACATATACCATTAGAGCAAAAGCCAAAGACAGTCATGATGCCGAGAGCGACTGGACAACATTAGAAGTCACCATGCCGAAAAACAAACAATCAACCAATTCGTTATTTCTTCAATTCCTCCAGAATCTTATCCAGCGGTTTCCACTAATAGAACGAATATTTTCATTATCTCCAGTTCTGAATAGAATATTAAATCTCCAGTGATAAACGAAAATCTCTCTTCATTTTTTCTTTATCCCCCTTTGATTTCTAGTGTCTAAAGTATCGTTGTCCTGAAAAAACCATGGCTATGTCCTCTTCATTGGCTGCCTGAATAACCTCTTTATCACGTATGGATCCACCTGGCTGAATAATGGCTTTTACACCTGCCTTTGCAGCAACATCAACCGCATCTCTAAATGGGAAAAACGCATCACTGGCCATAATAGATCCTTTGGTATTCTCTTTGCCCTTGTGTGTTGCAATCCATGCAGCGTCAACACGGGAGGTTTGCCCTCCTCCGATAGCTACTGTACGTGTATCTTTTACAAAAAGAACAGAGTTGGATTTCACATGTTTGACGCATTTAACTGCAAACTCCATGGATTCCAAATCTTCTTGTGATGGCTTCTTCTTCGTAACAATCTTCCAGTTATTTTTATCAGATAGCCACACATCTCTGTCTTGAGCTAGAAATCCTCCTACAACGCTTCGAAAGTCTGTGCCTTTTCTGTCAATTTTTTTGTCTAAATCTTTCAATTCAAGCAGCCTAAGATTTTTCTTTTTTCCAAATATTGATAACGCTTTTTTACTAAACTTTGGTGCAATTATCACCTCTAAGAAGTAGTTGGAAAGTTCTTTGGCAACATCTTCCTTTACTTCTCCGTTAAAGGAAATAATACCTCCAAAAGGAGAATAGACATCAGTTGCATATGCATCTTTCCAAGCCTGCAATAAGTCATTTGAGCTAGCCATCCCGCAAGGAGTAGCATGTTTTACAATTACACAGGTTTGATCGGAAAATTCTTTTATACATTCTATTGCACAGTCCGAATCTAAAATATTGTTAAAAGACAACTCTTTTCCCTGAAGTTGTTTAGCATTTGATATACAAGGTTCTCCCACTATTGGAAGTGCCTTGTAAAACGCACCTTTTTGATGAGGGTTTTCACCGTATCTCATATCTTGGATTTTTCTCATAGTTAAAGTACAGTTTTCAGGTAAGATTTCATCTGCCCATTTTTTCCTAAAATATTGTGATATTATCGAGTCATACTGAGCAGTATGAGAAAAAGCTTCAATGGCAAGTCTCTTTCTTTGTTCCAAACTCACTTCTTTTTTTGATTTCAAAATTTCAAGGATTTCATTATATTGCTTTGGTTTTGTTAATACTATAACATCTTTGTAATTCTTTGCAGATGCCCGTATCAGTGTAGGTCCACCTATGTCAATATTTTCTATAACTTCTTCAGTGCTTACGTTTGGTTTTTGTATAGTTTCCTCAAATGGATAGAGATTACACACAACTAGATCTATTGTCTTTATGCCATGTTTTTTTAGCGAGTTCATGTGTAATTTTTCGTCTCTTTTTGCAAGTATTCCTGCATGAACAAGTGGATGAAGGGTTTTTACTCTACCATCAAGCATTTCAGGAAATCCTGTCAATTCTGAGACTTCCCTGATTTTTATCCCTGAATCTCGCAAAATAGCGGCAGTTCCGCCTGTTGATATAATATTTATACCAAGTTTAGACAATTCTTTTGTAAAATCAACTATCCCTTCTTTGTCAAAAACGCTAATCAGAGCATATTTATTTTCCATTACTCTTACCTAGTGAGCATATGAAAGAAGCTCATAAACATTTGGGTTAGCTTTTAGATTTTTCGTTTTCAATTGCCTCAATTAAACTTATTTTACCTTTTAAAACTTGTAATGCAGTTTCCTTCGATATTGTATATTTTCCTTCTGTGAGTTGCCTACTCTGTTTTTGTACATTTTTTATCGTTCCTCTCGTAGGTTTTAGAGGGAGGTTTGTTTGCACCTTTCCCCCAGATAATAACGCGATGGCAGCAGCTGCCTCTCTATCTCTTTCAGAACGTCCTGTCTGTTGAGAAGGGGTTGTACTCGTTTCATCAACAATTTCGATGGGTATTTTTAATGGAATGAGGGAGTTTATTATTCTATTTCGCGTAATAATTGATCCATGTCCTATACGAATATACGTTTCTTTAGATGGATATACTATCAAAAAGCGCTTTATCGAATATACAACTTTTTCTGGGGAATCAATCTGTACTTTTTGTAGCAAAATATCATCGCCAACTACGGCAATACCTGGACGTTCACCAGGATCTATGCCTATAAAAATCTTCGAATAAATTTCTTTTCCAGTGAGTTTTTGTATAGCTAGATCTACAGCATAATCAATGGAATCATAGACATCGATGGCAATAGTTTTTTGAGATTTCATGTCGTGGCTTTCTTTTTGGGATGTTAATATCACACCAACTCTTTTTGGTATATCTTTTGGCGAAGAAAGTGAGACATAGGCTAATTTTCGTTTTTTTAAAATTTTTAAAATATCGTGATAAAGAGAAAAATCTTTTGTATAAACTCCCAGTGTTTTCATTCAATTAAAATATCGGATATTGGGGATATATACGTTTCCACGTTTTAGACAATTGATTTTGAAAGTAAAAGATATTACTGACTTAAAAACCAGGAAGTGAAATTCCTCCATAGAAAATAAATACCAATAATATTATCGAAATTGTCAACAAAATTGACCATACAATCCCATTCCAACGTATCACTTTAACTCCATCAAGAGGACCAAATGGTAATAAATTAAATGTTCCTAATAACGCATTGACTAAACAGATAAATCCAAGAACTTTGCCTACAAAACCTGCCTCAAAAAAAACAAAACGATATAATGCATATGTTATACCAGCAATTATTATATTTGCTAATGGCCCTGCAGCAGCTATTCGCCCTGTTTCAAAATTTCTTGTTTCACCTCTGAACATTACTGCTCCTGGAGCTGCAAACACAAAACCTGTAAGAAATGCTAATACCAGTGATAACAGCAAACCCCGTGGATACATTCTAAACTCAGACCAAAGTCCATATTTCTGTGCCATAAATTTATGCGAAAGTTCATGAACAAAAAATGCCGTTACAATACCTAAAAACGATATAGGAATGAATAAGAGTAGAGAACCTATGTCATTAAAGCCTGAGAATAGGTTGTTCGCAGAAATAGTAAAGGAAAAAGCAATTGTTAGAACACCCATCGCTATGAGAATATGAGTTATCTCGGTTCTGCTAAACTCTCCTGGCTTTCCTGCATTAAGAGTACCTTTGGGGAAGTACATGTATTCTCTGGGTGAGAGATCATGAAATGAGGTGTAGACTTTTTTTCTCTCCTGCATAAATCCTCAATTATTATTACAACTTATGAGTGTTTTGAATAAAGTAATCATCCGCCAAATACAAGACTTGCGATATATGGAAAAGCTATAAATGTACCAATCATACTCCCAAGATTTGCTAACGCTACAACCATAAGAAGCCTTATAACCCTGTTATTAAAAAAATCTTTGGTGCTATCCACTTTGCTTAAATTCTGGAAATCCTTTACTATAGGTTTTCTTAATTTAAATTCTACATAACCAGCAACCCATCCAGCAGCTATGGCAGGGTTTAACGAAGTAAGGGGAGCGGCTACAAATGCAGTTGCTATTGAAAAGGGATGACCTCTAGCAATTGCCGTTCCAAGTGCCGATAGGCTGCCGTTAATTAAAAACCACCATAGCAATGCGTCAGCCGCTCGGCCCCAGCCTCCAATTAGAAAAAGATAAACAATTAATGCGACAAAAACAACAGGTATAGCATAACCAACAGTCTTCAAAACGCTAAAACGTTTTTTAGGAACGTATTCTAACTCAGTTAAATCAACATCTATTTTTTTCTTTTCCAAATGCTTTTTAATACCGTTAAGATGACCTGCACCTACTACTGCAACAACCTTTCCTTTTTTACTTTCGTTAAGAATTTTTTTGGCTATATATTTATCTCGCTCATGAATTAAAACAGTAGCCACACTTGGAGCAATTTTACCAAATTCCTCCATCATGGCAGAAATTACATCTTGATCCATAAGTTCTTTTAGGTCAAGTTCTTCCAGTTCCTCTTCATCATATCCTAAAATTGCCTTCATGAACTCCCATGTTAATCTAAATTTCTCTCTAATGCCCATCTTTTTCCAGGCTCTTTTAAGAGTAACAGAGATATCTCTATCTACAAGTGCTACTTCTAGATCATGTTTTTTAGCCTCGTCCATAGCCGCAATCATTTCAGAACCTGGCTCGACCCCATATTCCTTGCCTAGTCTCCTTTGAATAGATGACAAAAATGTTTGCGCTAACAAGAGATATGCATTATCTGATTTCAGAAGAGAAGTAATCGGAGTATTTTCCCATTTATCCTTTTTCGTTATTGATTCATATCGTCTCTTGCAGAGCTCAACTGCTACAATATCAGGTTTATATTCTTCAATAGCCTCTTTTACTTCTTCAACGCTCTCCTTAGAAATATGTGCAGTACCAACCAGTATAATATTATCATTTATCTTAACTTGCAAAGTATCTCCTTTTCGGCTCTAATATGTAATTTACTTCAAAAGACTATTTAAATTTCAGCCTCAAAATCTTCTACTGCGGCGGTAAACTCCTCATCTGATTTTATTTTACCCTGTTCCTTCAAGATCTCTTTTGTCAATAACCAATAGATAAGCGCGAGAGCTCGTCTTCCTTTGTTATTGGTTGGTACAACTAAATCGACGTATCTCGTTTCATTATTAGTATCACAAAGTGCTACAACAGGGATTCCAATATTTTCAGCTTCGTGTAAAGCTTGTATGTCAGCCAATGGATCAGTTAATAATATTATTTCTGGCTCAAAAAAATCTTTAGAATTTGGGTTTGTCAAGATACCTGGTCTAAAACGCCCCTCTAATGCCTGCATTCCTGTAAATTCCCCTAGTTTTTTTATGGGTTTTTGTCCATATTGTCTCACAGAAACTGCTAAAATCTTAGAAGGATCATATTTTGCTAAAAACTTTGCAGCATTCTTAATTCTTTCATCAGTCTTTTTAACATCTATTATATACAACCCATCATTTCTAACTTTGTATATGAAATCTTTTATATCCGATGTTTTCTGTCTTGTTCCGATATGGACACCTGATGTCATATAAGTTTCTTCAGAAACTAACATTTTAGTTTCGCGTTCTTGTTCTTCCTTTTCTTCGGCCATATGTCATCCTTTTTTCTATTGTTTTCTCTTTACTGTAATGGGGATTGCATCTTCTTCAAATTCCAACATGGATATTTCAACAGGATCAATTACGTCCTTAGGAATTTTAGCCAGTGTTGGTGGCGCACCCATGGATATCTGTAATGCTCTTGCACCGATGATACGAGCTTTTTCAAACCTGGTATAGCTCAATTAATTCCTCCAATCATATGGATAGTAGAACCACCAAATATCAGAAGCATTTAAAAATATTGCCCTCGAAATTATCTTTACAGAATTGCCACGGCAATTTTTTAAAAATGAGTAAATTTATTTTATTTCCTCCATGCCTTCTGCAAAATCTGCAGAGCGGTTAGAGAACTCATCAAGAGCAAGTTGCATATCAAAGATAATGTCTCGGAGTAACCTATCTATATATTCGTTATTGAACTCTTTAACTCCATCAATATCTGAATATATTTTTCCTAGATAACCGCCCGCATCTTTATGTATCTCGATATTATACAAAACTTCCTCCATATTACTTCCCTCATCAGCAATTTCTATTTGATAAAAAGCATTCTATATAATAATCTTTTGGAATATTTGACGTTATAACGTCCTTTCTAGCAATTTGTTTATCTCTTTTCCCCTATAACCTAAAGCACCACCGTTAGTAAAAGATCTTTTTATACCTTCGTATCCTTTTTTTGGTGGGCTTAATCTAAATAATGGTTTTATTTCAGGTATCTCGTTGTATTTGAATTTATTATCTATTATTGCTTGCGAAAGTTTTTCTATGCTATCATATGATGTTGCAGATTTTACATATTCCTCTGTAATCCTTTTGTCGCCAACCAGCATTCCTCTGGAATTTATAAGATTTGAGAGTATCTCTTTGTTTATTTCTCCCCAAGTCGTATAGTCTTTAGCAATCTGTAACATTCCTTTGTAAACTTTGTTTTCTTCCAATAGTACACAATGATTTACCTTAGTTAAGCGGAGTAATTCCAAAGTACGTTTTATATCCGGTTTTACATTAACTATTCCTCTTACTCTGATAACTGCAAATACCATCTTTATGCCCCCGCTTCTACTGTTGTAGGTTTTTCGGTTGGTAGATCAATGCTACCCGATACTATACTAATTTTCTTAACTTCATTCTGAGTAATTCGCATTTCTGTATTCTTTTTTAAGGCATCAAATACCGCTTTAGCATAATTAACTACGGTCTTGGTCTGTCCTTTTGTAAATGCCCAGCAATCTTTCACTCCAGCTAATTCTAGAATCTTTTTTGCCACATCGCCAGTAGCTAATCCTATTCCATGTGGAGCAGGTTTAAAGGTCACTTCTACAGATCCACTTTTGCCTTTTACTGCAAATGGAACCGTGTGAGGTTTCCGACAACCACATTCCCAAGATCCGCATCCTCTCCTTATTTCAATGATATTTAATTTTGCGTTATCAATGGCTTTTTTTATGCTAGGTCCTACTTCTTTTCCTTTTGCCTGTCCTAACCCTACAAAACCATCTTTATTTCCAACAACTACAGTAATTACGAATTTTATTCTTCTACCAGAATCAGTCATACGCTGAACCATTTTAACATCTATAACTTCATCTTCAACTTCAGGAAGTAAGATATCTACAATTGCGGGTTCTCTCATGGGCAGACCAGAATTCAGTGCATCACTCATGGTAGAGATTTCCCCTTTTTTGACCATTTGTCCTAATCTGGTTTTTGGTCCCCAATCTATTGTTGTCATAGGTTTATCAGGTCGTTTCATACGTCCTCTAGATTGTCCTCTACGTCCTCTACGTCCTCTTAATGCCATTATTTGCCTCCTATTATCTTACCTTTTATTTCGCCCACTAACGGCGTGATTTCTTTGTTTAGATGTTTTCCTAAAATCCTATCTTCTGCAGGTATCTTTGTGTCATCATGTGGGCATTCTATCCCCGCATCTAAAACTCCTTTAAGTGCAGCAAATAGCTTATTACCGGTAGTCGGCCTATATCGACCTATGTCTAGTATACCTTCTTTTATTCCTTTATCATTTGCTTTCTTTCCTGCAAGTAGACCCGTTAAATAGGCTGCAGATGTTGTAGAAGTAGAATATTTCCAACCATAATTTTTAATAAGTTCATTGGAAATTGCTGAAACAAGAATCTTATCTCCTTTTGGGTAATATTCAACAAATTGCACTCTAATATTTTTTAAAGATTTTCTAACGATTATCCTTGTTTTTCTAGACCTTAGGAGCCTTAATCTTCTTCTATAATCTGTTCTTCCATCCCGATGTCTTCTTGGCTTAACATGATACCGTGGTCCTTGCTTCATTGTTTATCCTCCTTTAAAATACCGTCTGATATGAGATGTGTTTTTAGATGGTGTTTGTTTCTAAAGTCACCACCCTTTGCCCTGTGATAGTATTTGCGATAGACACTTCGGTCGATTAATTTATCATCATCCCTCAGTTGTCTTAGATAAATTCTGATTGGACGTATTGTGTTTATCCAACGTTCTTTTCTTGATAGACGTGCATATTTTGCACCCTTTCTTGATCCATGACCTTTTCTTCTTCCTTTCTCTTTCTGTTTTTGTCTAAATTTTTTACGTCCACTTGAAATGCCCCGGACTTGTTTGCTTTTTACAGCTCCACCGTTAATAAGAATTTTTATATCGCCTCTAGTAACTGCTTTTGCAACCTCATCTGTTCTGTCTGGATCCATCCAAACCCTATTTTCACCGCATTTCAATATGGTTGCTGCCATTCTCCGTTGATTTCGTAAATCGGTCATTTTTACACCTTCATGTTTAATATCCTAATTTCCAATTCCTCTGCTCTCTTTGCAATTTTTAAGCGTTTTTTCGTTCCAACTGTACTCCCGATTCTTACTGCCTGTTTTTTCGGATCGACATTTTCAAGATCTGCCACATTGTATGCCATAACTTCTTCAAAACCTGAAGAGTGCAAGCCACGCACCTCTTTAGGCCCTCTAAAACCAACTCTTACTTTGCTAGGTCTATATTTCAAGTTAATTCGCATTTTTGATGTTATCCCATCAGGTCTTCTCCATTTCTTTGGAATTCTTTTGTATCTAAACCATTCTTCCCTAAGAAATTCTGGTGTTCTCTTTTTTATTTGTTTTCTTAGCAACAGTTTTTCTTTTTGTTCCTTACTAAGATCTGGTTTTTTCTTTGCTTTATATCCCTCCTCACTTTCTTCAACGATTTCTACTTCTTCTGTTTTCTTTTCCTTCACTTTTTTCTCTTTTACTTCTTCAGTTTCTTTGATCTCAGCCTTTTCTTTATTTTTCTTTGGCTCTTCCTTTCTTTCGCTCTTTAATTGGTTTAATATATCCTTTGCATTTTTTTCGCTAATTCCTTTTATCTTTACCAAATCTTCAACAGTTGTATTTTTCAGTTTTTCAATTGAGTTGAATCCACTGTTATGGAGTAGTTCTGCTTTTGCTTTACCCACTCCCTTAAGCGATGTAAATTTCTTGATAACATCTTCTTTTGCCATTTTTTAGCCCCTTTTACTGATTAAATAAACACCGTCTTGGAAAACGCGAATATCTCTGTGTTTAACTTTAGTGGATCTTTCTATATTTGCGGCGGTTTGTCCAACTTTTTCTTTATCTATGCCCGATACTGTTACATTGTCCCCCATTGTCTCTACCTTCACGTTTTCAAGGATTTTTGCTTTACGAGGTGAGCGTTCCCCAAGGAAGTTTTGTATGACAAACTCGTTTCCTTCTACACTTGTTTTTATAGGAAAATGCGCGAATACTGTTTTCATTTTATATTCAAATCCTTCAGTAACCCCTTTTATCATGTTCCGTATATGTGCTGCGAAGGTCCCTATCAATGCTTTCTCTTTTCTATGGGGAGATTTAGAACAAGAGATTTCAACGATGTTGTTTTTTACCTTTAGATCTATTTTTGGATGTGATAGCACTTTTGAAAGGGATCCTTTTTCACCTTTTACATGGACCGTTTTTTCTTCTATAGATACTTCTACGCCATTTGGAATTTCAATCTCTTTTTTTATCTTAGTGGTCTCTGGCATTTTATCACTCTTTATTAATAAACATAAGCTAGTAACTTCCCTCCAATACCTTTTTTTCTCGCGTCATAATGGGAAATAATGCCCTCTGTTGTAGTTAATATAAGTAAACCAAAATCACGCCCAGGAAGATATCGTGACTCCCATCTCTCCAGATCACTTCTTTTTATCGGATATCTCGGTTTGATGACACCACAGTTATTAATATTTCCAATTAACTTAACTTGGAAAATTCCTGCTTTACCGTCATCAATGTATTCAAAACTACCTACGTATCCATTATCCTTTAATAAACTCAGAATTCCGCCAATCATTTTTGAAGAAGGTCGTATTATACATTTATCCGTTCCTTTTGTCTCTGCATTTTTTATGGTAGATAACGCATTTGCTAATGGATCATTCAACATAAGCCTAGCAACTCCTAATAATATTTTTTAAATCCAATTTCTTCTGCTTTTTCTCTGAAGCATTGTCTACATAGATGTAGACCATATCTTCGTATTATTCCCCGCTTTCTGCCACATTGTTCACATCCAACTATTCTGCCGTAAACTTTCTTTTTCTCTTTTATCCTCATTCTACGACCTCCACGTTAAAAGCTTCTGTAATAAAATTGATGGTTTCCTCTCTTGTTACTTGATGCTTCTGTGGTATTTTTCTTTTATCAACACGTCTATGTTTAATTCTATACCCTGGTTTTTCCATGGTTATGGATATATCCATCCCGAATATGCCTATGTTTGGATCGTATTTTTGTCCTTCAAATAACGTATGGTCTGGTATACCAAAAGAAAAGTTTCCCTGATCATCAAATGAATAATCTGCAATTTTATTTTCCCTTGTTTTTAATGCTTCAATTAAAAATTTATCCGCGGATTTTTTCCTTAATGTTACTTTGCAACCAATGGCCATCCTTTCTCGTAAACCCCAATCTCTATTTGTTGTTTTAGAGAGTGTTTGTACTGGTTTTTGGCCAGTCAAACCCTGCAATACTGCTTCCGCTCTTTTGAGTTTTTCACCTGCTTCACCAACACCAATGTTAACAGTAATTTTTGCCATACCTGTTTTCAGAGGTTTTTTCTCTTTTTTATGTGTGGTTTTAGACTGTTTCTTTGCTGTCTTTGTACTCATTGTATCTTCACCTCAGGAAGTGTTATTATTGGTTTGATTTTTCCAATGGGAAATATGTACTCAGCAAGTGTTGAAAATTCCTTATCACCTTTCATCTTAGCTAGATTGGGTTTTGATGATGAAACAATTTGAATATCCTCTATATTGGCCATTTGACCAACATGGCTACCATCAATTATCATCGACACATTTCCTTTGTCAAATTTAAAAACATCACTTATTTTATTGTCCGCTAGAGAAATCTTGAGTACGTCACCAGTTTTGTATTCGTCTTTTTTTACAAGTTTATTTTTACCATCATGAAAGTTGAGTTGTATTTTGTTTCCTTTAACAATCGTCTTGTTTTCTATGCGACACAGTTTCCATTCAGCATCTTTAGCTGATATCGGTACAAGAGTTAACTTACCTTTTCGATCAAATAAAACTCTAAAATTCTTTTTCAGTTTTGGAATCGATATTACGTCCATAAGTCCACAGGGAAATTTGTGGCTTTTTCTTTTTACTGCATCTACTAAAACATCTCCACTTGCAATAGCTCTTTTTGCTTCTCTATATGTGTCGCATAATCCGAGATAGTCTCTTATTATTAAACCTAGAGGTATTGATTTATCTAGAGGATGTGGACCTGGTGATGATTTTATCGTCCAAGTTTTTTCTTTTCTGTGTAATCTTACTGTTCTAGGCGTTGCAAGTCTCTTTAAATGTTTACTCATTTTTATCCCCCTCTTTCTTTTTTGTCGTTTTTGTAGGAGTTTTTTTCATATTCTTCTTTTTAGGAGGCTTATCCTTCTTTTCAACAGCTTTTTTCTTAGTTTCCTGCTTTTTCTTCTTCTCTACTTTCTTTTCTTCTTTAGGTTTTTCCTTCTCTTTAGGTTTCTCTTCTTTCTCCTCTGGAATTTTACTCGTTTCTTCAGGGATTTTTTCAGCCTCTTCTCCCTCTCCTGGTTCGGCTATCTCTTCAACCATCTTCTCTTCTTCAAGTTCTTTAATTTGTTCTTCAGCTTCTTTCTCAATTTCCTTCCTTGTCTCTTCTGAGAGCCCCTTTTCTAGTTTTTTTCTTCTCCATTTATCTGTTAAATTCAATTTTGTGATCAATAAATTACTTGCATGCATCGGTTTTGCAATTTTTGTTCCATCTGCTTTAACTGTTGTTATCCCTTCAATTTCTACAATCTGTTTACGTATATCGACACGTGCCACCTTATCTTCATGTCCCTTGAAACTACCCCTCATAACTTTTACAGTATCTCCCGTTACAACTGGAGTACCTCTATGATCGTATTTTAAAAGCAAGTTTTCTGCTAGATGGGCTGCAATCCATTTTCTCTTCTTATGAAGGGGAGCATTGAATAGTCTTTTTCTTTGTTTTCTAGGTTTTATTGATTTCATTTTTAATCACTCATACTATTGTAGATGCCAATGAGGCTATCTTTGGCCACCGTTCTGCAGCTTCTATTGCAACGGGACCTTTTATCATAGTTCCTTTTGTTTCTCCAGTATCTGTAACTAAAACAGCAGCGTTGTCCTCAAATTGAACCATGGTGCCATCTGGTCTTCTAAAAGATCTTCTTTGACGTACTATTATGGCTCTCAATACCTGTCTTTTCATATCTGCCGCTCCTTTCTTAACGCTAACCACTACCATGTCTCCCACTCCAGCCGTTGGATACCGACGATGCACGCCTTTCAGTTTTAGTGTCATGATTATTTGAATGACTTTTGCACCTGTATTGTCTATGCAATCTAAACGGGCACCAACTGGTAAACCTCTCATCATTCTGCCAGCTATTCCTTTCATTTCTGTTTCACCATTACAATTTTTCTATAGCAACAAACGATACTGTTTTACTCAAAGGTCTGCATTCTGCTATTCTAACCTCATCCCCTACCTTTAAATTTAAACAAGGCGGACTGTGAGCAAGGTAGGTAGATGTTCTTTTTTCGTATCTCTCATATTTTTTAACATAATGCATAAATTCTTTTTTGACTGATATGGAGCCTTGCATTTTGCTCGATACCACTTTTCCTTTTATTATCTGCCCTCTTATTGGTAATATACCATGAAATGGGCAGTTTTTATCGTCACAGCTTTCTGTAGGTGGTTTGACATTTAATCCCACATTTCTTACATCTTTTTTTCCTGCCAACTTATTCACCTTGCTTTTTTTATCCGATCTTCAGGTCTATATACCAATCGCGATCCTTCAACGATTGTTTTTTTCCTGTCATATTCAAATTCAAATATTGCAGTATTTTTTGCAATTCTTTTCTGTTGATTTTCAATTTCTATGAGGAATGTATTTTTTGTCTCGTCGATTATTTTTCCGGATTTGTTAATCCAATTTGGGTCTGTGCATTCTTTGATCGTGACATTTCTGCCCATTAGTTCATCTTTGACGATTCTATTATTGCCCATGCTATCTTCCCATAGTATATGTCGATATTTGTGCTTGTGTGCTGGGTTGTTTTTATTAGGATACTTCGACTACGAATCCCATTTTTTCTAATGCTTCTCTTACCTTTGATCTGTGATCTCCCTGCAGCTCTATCTTGCCCTCTTTTATTGTTCCGCCGCAGGCGCATATTGATTTTAGATTACTTATCAGCGAATCCACGTCCAGATCATGGGGGTTCAAACCGTCAACGATAGTCATCATTTTTCCGTATCTTCTCCTATCGATGGCGATAGTGATATTTTGCTGTTCCCTAGCAATCTCTTCACAAACACAAATCTCCTTAGGTAGACCACATTTTGGGCATATGTCGCTCATTTGGTTTCTCTTTCCTCCTGCATGATTGTAAGCATTCTTGCAATGGACATTCGTATCTGCCTGATTTTACCCGGAGATGGTGGCGATCCACCCATCGCAGACACTCCTCTTTCATGCATAAGTTCTTCCTTTAGTTCTTTAAGTTTTTCAATCCTTTCTTCAGGAGTAAATTCTCTGATTTCTTTAGCCTTAAGAGCCATCTTACTTACCTTCCTCAATTAATTTTTTTAATTTTTTAATAATTATTTCTGCTGTTTTTTTACCGATACCTTTAATAGACACAATACTGTCGGCATCCATTTCGTATAACTCTTCTAACGACGTTATCTTTGCTTTTTCAAGTTTTTTGATTATAGAGGGCCCGATTCCTTGGATTTCTGCAAGTTTTTTAATATCAGTTTTTTTCTTTGGCTTAGTTTCTGGTTCTTTTTCTACCGCCTTTTTCTCTATTTCCACTTCTTCCTTTTCGCGAGTTTTAAATTTAATTTCATCGGGTAGTTTCGCGTCAGGTTTCATAATTCTGACTTTCACTCCCAAAACTCCTGCCTTTAGTTTTGCTGTTGCAAAGCCCTCATCCATAATTTTCTTTACAATATCACCACAATATTTCACATGCCCTTCTGTGAATTTTTCAGTTCGGTGCCTCGATCCTGTCAGTTTCCCAGCAATTATAATTTGACATCCTTTCGCGCCAGCATTTATGATCCTTCTAACAGTTGAATGTCCCGCTCTCCTAAAGTGCCAACCTCTCTCTAAAGCTTCTGCAAGTTTTTCTGCCATTATCTGGGCGTTTAGTGGGGCACTAGCGCCAGCTTCTTGAATTTCTATTTGAGGATTATCTACGTTAAACTTATTTTGAATGTTTTCTGTTAACTCTTTTATCTTACTCCCACCTTTACCAATTACCATTCCTGGTCTTTCTACAAGGATATTTATCCTCGTTCCGATAGGAGTTCTCTGAATACTCATACCGCCAAAGCCTGCTCCCTCTATCTCTTCAAGCAAGAATTTTTTTATCAATGATCTTTTTGTATTCTCTTTTATAAATTTCCGTTCACTTGCCATCATTCTACCTCTTCGAGAATAATTTCAATATTTGTTGTGATCTTGTTTTTGTTAGTGGCTCGTCCCTGAGCCCTTGGCATGATTCCTTTAATTATTCTACCTCTATACGTAGATATGTGGGATATCTTCATGTTTTCTACATCAAATCCTTTGTATTCTGCATTATTTTCAGCATTCTCAATTATTTTTAACATATGGCGAGCAGCTTTTTGCGGATAGCTACCTGCCCCTATTCCCTTTTGATGCGCTCGTTTTCTTTTATGGAATGTCGCAGGAAGTGGACGTTTCATCTCAATTATTTCGCCAAGGAATTTCTTTGCTCTCTCAGTTTTCAGTCCCTTTAAAGCATATGCTAGATTCATGGAATCTTTTGGAGAGCAGTGCAACTCATATCCATATGCTTTTGCACTTTTTTCCGGATCCATTTCAATCGAATATTTTGGCATTTTTCATCACTTCAATGGCATATATTTGGAGGATTTAGTAGCTCCAACACCAGGTCCTGTATGTTTTACTTTTTTACGGGTTAATGCAAATTCTCCCAAGTAATGCCCTATCATTTGGGGCTGTATATTCACTCTTTGGAACTCTTTTCCATTGTGAACATGAATAATATGACCGAAAAATTCAGGTAATACTATCATATCTCTACAATGTGTTTTTATGATATCTCCTTCTTTTCTTTTTGCATTTTTTATATCCTGCAATAGCTTATTTTGCTCCGCGGTTAAACCTCTTTTTAATGTTCTACGGATTCTTGAAGGAAATAGTGGTAACAATTCTTCTACAGAGAGTTTTTGTAATTCTTCTAGCGAATGTCCATGATATCTAAATTCTTTTTTTCTTACACCCACTTTCTTACGTTCTCTTTTACGTCTGCTTCTTGCAGATGATTTAAAAGCAACTTTTTTTGCCATGGCACTCACTTCCTCCCAGTACGTTTAGGAGCTATATTTCCAACTTTCCTGCCTGGAGAGGCTCCCCGAGATATGGAACTTTGCTGTCCGACATGCTGATGACCTCCACCACCATGAGGGTGACTTACAGCGCACATTGCAACTCCTCTCACAATAGGGTATTGCTTTCCTTTCCTCCTACGTGCAATAGATTTTTTCCCTGCTTTGAGGAAAGGTTTGTCTTTTCTTCCACCTCCTGCAGGAATTCCAACTGTTGCTCTGCATGATGAATCCAATGTTTTGAATTGACCTGAAGGAAGCTTTATTACAGTTTTCTTTAAATCATGTGATACAACTGTTGCTCCGCTTCCTCCTGCTCTTACAAGTTTACCTCCATCTCCAGGCGTGATTTCAATATTGTAAATCGGAAAACCTTCAGGAATCGTTCCAATTGACAGAACGTTTCCTATTTCACAGTTTCCTTTGTTATCTGTAAACTTAATTTCACGACCAATTTCTATTCCTTCTGTAGCCAATACAAGCATTTTTTTATTATTCTTTAGTTTTATCTTTGCAATAGGAGAGGTACGACCAGGGTCATGAATTATTTCTTCAACTGTCCCTTTCATCTCTCTATTATTATCATATTTTATTTTTCCTCTAAATTTGTGTGAAGGGACGGTATATCTTCCTTTTCCTCTGCCTCGTCTTTGTTGTATTAAATTTTTCCCCATTTTTTACCCCTAGAATACTCCTATTCTCATGCCGATATCTTCTGCTTTAAACTCAGGCATAAATATTACTATTGCATGTTTACCATTTTTTACAATTCTGGTGTTAACACTTTTAACTTTAACATCAAACATTTTCTCAACCGACTTTTTTATCTGTGCCTTATCCGCATTTCTTTTAACTATAAACTCTAAGGCATTGTTTTTTTCCATTTGATTCATTGTTTTTTCTGTAACGTAAGGATGTAGCACTATGTCAAAAGGATCCATTATTTGCCGCCTCCTAGCTCTTTTAATGCAGATTTTGTTAGTATTGTCAGTCTGCCAGCGTCTCCGCCAGGTGCCAGATGTTCGATATTCAACTGATCTGGTTTTGCTATATCTACGCCGCTTAAATTATTCGAACCTTTCTCTAAATTATTTTTTGTAGAAACTATTAGTATTGATTTTGGTGTTCGATATTTTCTCCCTCTGATTTTGCCCTTGCCTGCACGTATGTGTTTGCCGTTTACTGAACGAAGAACATCATCGTAAATTCCAATCTTTTCTAGTGTATCTATTACATCCTTTGTCTTTTTAATTTTTTCAAATTCATCGTCTATAATAATAGGTAACGTTAATTTATCGTCAAACTTATGTCCTCTTTTGGAAACGATCTCTTTATCTGCTGTTGCAGCGATTGCTGAGTTGCGTGCAAGTAGTTTTTCCTTTTTATTCACTTTCTCTTTCCAGTTTTTCTCTGCTTTTGGAGGATGTGCTCTTCTGCCTCCTACTGTGGATGGGGCAAGAGCTGCAGCTCTCCCCTGAGTAAGTCTTGGCACTCTGGACCTGCCTCTCCCTTTACCGACAGATGCTGTCGCGTGCTTCTTTCCAGCCATCGGATCTGCGCCATAAGGTTGTCTTTTATTAGAACGAAGAGCATTGAATGATTTTCTTATAATATCTGGCCGGTAAGGTGTACCAAATATGCCAGGTAAATCAATCTTGTCTTTTACCGTACCATCTATTCCATAAATATTTGCCTTTATCATGTCTAGGCTCCTTGCTTACTTGTGGTGGATATGTAGCTTATTTCTGCTTTTTCAACTTTAACGCCACGTTGATATCTTACCGCATCTCTCATACCTATCAATCTTTTTGCAGGTCCGGGAATTGAACCATGGATAAGAATATATGCATTTCTTATGACACCATAATGAGGAAAACCGTCAGCAGGAGTAATTTCGTCTCCGTTTTCGCCAATTTTCAAAACACGCTTGTTGTATTCCGTTCTTTGATGGTATCCCATTTGTCCAGCCTGGGGCACAGTTGCTTGGACCCAATTAGGATGCCACGATCCTGCAGTACCAATCATTCTGCGATGTTTTGAATTTTTATGTGTTAAAAGTTTTACACCCCATCTTTTCACTGCACCTTGAAATCCTTTCCCTTTTGTTATTGCTATAATATCTAACATATCTCCATCTTTGATAACATCGTTTATTTTCAATTCCTTTCCAAGGATTTCCTTTGCATATTTTATCTGTTCTTCAATACTCCCGCCACCAATTCTTAACTCGCTTATTTCAGGAATTTTCTTAGGTACGCCTGTAACTAGTTTTGGTTGAGTATACACTACAACTCTTATTTCATCAGCATCTTTGGTAAAATCCCAATTTTTCTTCTTCTGTTTTTTTATGAGAGGAATTCTTTTTGATAATTCAGAATCTAACTTATCTGCCCACATCTCACCAACAGTATGGAGCCCATGTGAAGTTCTTTGATATGCTCTAACAGCTGCAACTTTTATTGGAGGCGTTTCAACGACTGTGACAGGCATTTTTACTTCTCTACCTGAAGTAGTAGATGTGGGTCTGTAATCAACTATAAAAGCATGGGTCATACCTGCTTTATAACCAAAGAAACCTTGAATCTTTGGTGTTTCGCCGTCTTCTGCCCAGTTCTTTATATGTGGCGTTTCGGCTTTAGCTCTTTTTCGTGGCGAAAAGCCATGTGAACCCCTTTTAGGATGATGTCTCTCAGACATAATATAGCCTCTGATGGCTTTATTTTATTTAGACTAGTTATTGTCCCGTTTATCTAAACCGTGACATTTTTCAGACAGCCAAAAACACGAATGGCTGTTTGATGCCGGGTTTCTAAGTGAATTGCCCGATCAATGTCTGGTATGGATAGGGAAGTAAGGCATTAAGGAAATGGTATATAAATGTTATTGCCCCATCTTTTTATACGTCCCAGAAGGGAACAATATCACAACAACCACATTTAAGACACATAGTTTCAAATGTCTTTGTAGTCAAGCAATATTTTTCTAGCATCTTCTTGTGTCCATGTGCAATTCTTAGAATTCTATCAACTGAAATGTTAGGTGATTTATATGATATTATTTCTTCTAATTTTTTCTTGTTCAACTCATTTATTCTTACCTTTCTTAAAGTAGGAACAACACCTATCTCCGCAAGTTTTTCAATGGTTTTGATAACTGATCTATCTGATTCTCCAAGTCCATATATGATATTTGAGGTTACCTTTCCTTTTCCAAAAAGTCTCACTGCTTCTTTCAATATATTGAGTACATCGTCATAACAAAAATCTGGACATATTTTACCAAATAAATCTCTATCTGGAATTTGTAGATTGATTTTTATCTCGTCAGCACCTGCTTTTTTAAGTACTAATATTTCTTTTTTGTTGGATATGCAAGGCTCTACACCAATTGGAATATTTGGGAGTTTTTCCTTTACATTTTTTAAGATATAACACATCTTTTTTATTATTTCAGTGTTGTCAGGATAAACTCCGCTAGTTAAAGCAACAGCTTGGAAATCACTACGATTTGATGCTTTAAGAATTAGTTTAACAAATTTTTCTGCATCATATTCTTGGAGAAATCCTTGCTTTGATAAATTGCAAAAGGCACAGCTGTAGATACACCTATCATCTAAATTTATAAACGCTTGCCTAGGTGCATGGAACAATATGGGCGTTATCTCCACATTTTCAAGAAAGATTTTTTTATCTTTTAGTATATGAAATTTATCATTTTCTTTTTGTAACGAAAAACATTCATTTTGGTCCTGGCTAATAGCCAGTTTAACGTTTTTATTGGCAAAAGTTAGAGTGATAGATAGAGATCCCGATGTTGGTCCAGCCGTTGATCTATCCATGGGATATGATAATTTTATATCCTTTGGTATGTAGATTTTATTGTTTATTATTAGTTCTGCTTTTTTTCTGGCAGAATCAATTTTATTCATCACATAAGCGTCTATAATATTTCTTCTAAAATATCTTTGGTATCATTCTCCACGGTACTTTTTCCATGTACTTCTTATATTCATTGCCATATTGTTTTATCAATAATTTTTCTTCGTCGACTATACTCCATATCATTATTGGTATTGCAATCACTGCGATTAATAGTGCAAAAAGTGAGAAGAAGAAAAAGGCCAACCCAAAACCGACTATAAGTAATGAGGTATAATGGGGGTGCCTCACGTATTGAAAAATTCCGTCCGTAACAAGTTGTCCTTTGTATGTTCTTTCCCAGAATATCTCCCATTTAAAATAAACAAATGTTCCAATGAGAAAAATAAGCATTCCCGCAATAATAGTTGCGATTTTATTTGTTGGCATCTCCCAGACACCATATATTGCTGTTAAAGGCCCAGCTAATATGATTAGTAAAATTGGGGCATAATGAACAATAAAAAGCGCTCTTAGTTCTTTTGGTGGTCTGTATTTCAACATGATCTTTTAAATGATTGTTATTCCGCCTTTTCCGATTTCGATATCTTGTGGTTTAAGAGTGTGTTTTGTATTTCTCATTTTCATTACTGCCAATTTTCTTCTATCCATAGTAGGATCTAAGCTCATAACTATGACACCATCTACTAAGAACTCCGAAAGTCCATCTCTTGACATATGGGGAGAGCCTGACGGTAATTCTGATGTTACTAGTGAAGTGCATTTTGCCGTTTGCA
This sequence comes from Thermoplasmatota archaeon, assembly GCA_030601705.1. GTDB lineage: Archaea > Thermoplasmatota > E2 > DHVEG-1 > DHVEG-1 > JAGLML01. The sequence continues at coordinate 6,607 of JAUWBM010000009.1, read as the reverse complement.
AAGCATTCATTATGTAGTGTAGATGCAATCTTCGTATTGGATAGGTTCCGTCGGTAGATGTTTCTTCGGAGTCGATGATACTTAGGTCCTTGACTAAGTCCAGATTATTTATATAAATGGGCATCTCTGACAAAGGTGTGATTGAATCGAGGACAATTCTTTCGTAATCTCCTGATAAAATCTCATTGGCCATAGTTTCATAAACAAGTTTTTTGCTCATGTTTAGATGTAAGAATTTTATCTGCCCTTTTTCTATTGCTGGTTGAAAGTCTAAACCCAGTTCCTGAGTCTGGCTAAGAAGCCCCTCAATTTTTTTATCAAGTGTCAAAAATAGGCATTTATCTCCTTCTTCTATTCCTTTATAAAGAAATTGACAGCATAATATGGTTTTCCCACTTCCTGGGGGACCCGATATAAGAGTTATAGTATCTTTTGGTAAACCGCCTGAAATTAAATCGTCTAAACCACCAACGCCCGTTTTTATTCTCCCCACTCTACTTATCATATCTTTACTTTCAGATTGAATTAGAGGCATGTAACATCCATATGTAGTAGCGTGTATAATTACTTTATCTTTTACCTGGTTGCAAAGTTTTGAAGATTATTTTTTTCATGTTTTTGTGCAGCTATATTAATTTTTATGAAAATGTTTATATATTAATAAATAAAGATATATTATAGTGAACTGCAACAAAGTGTTAGAATGGTAAATAAAAACGTAAAGACTTGGATCTGGATGCAAAACAACAGATTGCTTAAAGCAGTGTTAAACCAAAATACTGGAACACTAACTATCTATGATGAATACGATAATATACTATTGAGAAGAATGGGACTGACCAAACAGCAGACTAAAAATATAGAAATTATTTTTTCAAATCATTGTATCAAAAGAGTAGATGGTCACAGGGAGCCTTTTACTTACCTTTAGAGTATTATCTCTACAAAAATTTCCTATTTGTACTTATGTAGATTCATATAAAAAAACTTGTCTTTCTGGATAAATTTTTATGCCTTCGTTGGTTATCTCCATAGCAAATATCTTTTTCTGATGGTCAGAACATCTCATTTTTAAAATCTCAATAGCGTTTTCCCGCTTGTCCCCTTTCCGGATATTGTACAATACAATTATCCCATCAGCTAAAAACTCTTCTATTCCTGTGTCGCTAAATCTTGTCGGCATCTGTTCTGTTTCTGTTACTAAAAATGATGTTGCACCTGTTTCTTCAAAGAAACTGAACAGTTGCTGAAGATAAACCCTGTAATTTTTTTCTTTACTAAGGGAAGCAGAAATAACTGCAGTTAAGGAATCTACAACAATCACCTCCGGATTAAATCCCGTAGGTATTATCAGAGGTTTGACCTTGTATGATATTTCTGTTGCTGATCCTGAGCCACTTATTGATCCAAACTTCATTCTAAGTATATCAAGCGGGTTAATTTTTTGGATTAAAAGATGACCCTCATCCACATATCTTTTTGCATCCCATCCAAAGTTATTCATACTTTTTTCTATTTTTTCGATAGTCTCCTCAAAGCTTACGTACATACAATTTTTTCCCTTAGAGATGAGACTGTGGCATACCTGTCTGCAAAAAGTACTCTTTCCAGTGCCTGTTCCACCAGCAACTAAAACAGAATTGCCTTTTGGAATACCCCCTTCTGCAAATAAATCATCAAATCCATTAATATCAGTTTTAAGCACTTTGTCCTCTACCTTTTCCTCAATATTTTCCTCGTCCATGTGTAAATCTCTCATATATAATGAACAATATATATATATAATATGTGCAGGGCAATCCGAAAACTGAATCTCCCTATTTAATCCATCCGTGACCTATCTGCGTATAGATGTAATAATAATCAAGATCGAGATTAATCCCTTTCCCCTTTTTAGTTATTTTCGCATACGATGCTCCTTGTTCGTAATCAACGTTGTCACCAAGCATATTGTAAAATGTTTTATTCCAAGCCTTTGGATATTGTGTAGAGATATTTATACTATATACATTGGTTATATGGTCTGCATCTCCTTGAGACCAATTCGTACGAACGAAACATTTTCCGTATCCATATGTCAGATTTTTACCAGGGAATCCAACGATTATGGGAAAATTATAATATATATCTATTGTAGTTCCATTTTCTACAGAGATGGAAGGATCGACCCTCATAACTGGTTCTCCGTTGGGCTGTTTTACTATGACTCCTCCGCCTTCCAGGGAGTATATTTGATTAACGAAGTATGAATTATACGCCTCGTATGTGATGGACGTTAAATCATAGTTGTAAATGCCAGAATCATTACTTATTACTTTTATATTCCATCCACCTGTATCTGGAACTTTAATCTCTCCGTAACTTCCTGCTGTTATGAAATAGGGAAGTTCTCTACTTCCAAGTGAAATCATTGTCGATATCGATGCTGATGAACTTGTTATCGCTTGCAGCTCTATCATAGATTTTAATGATGAGAGTTGATTTGATACTTGATCCATATGTTCTGCTTCTCTTTCCTCCATTATCTGGGGTATGTAGACAAGCTGTATCGTTGATATTATTATTGAAGCAAGAGCTACAAGTAAAAGGGCTTCAATAACACCTGCGACAGCATGTTCTTTTTCTATAATTTTTTTGTATTTCATCTCTCCTTCCATTTTCTGTATTATATAACTGTTATATAACTGCAACTTATATTTTTTCTTTGTAATCTTCGTTCATTATCTATTTACGTTTAATCCAAAATAAAAATAATGCAATTATAGCTATAATAAAGATAAGCTCAAAGACTATCACTAAAGGAAATGGCACTTCAAATTCAAAACCGGGTAAACCTTCACTACCGCCACTTTGATTTGTTGATTGAGCAATGGTTACATATGTTGAATCTGTAGAGGTGCTTCCATGTTCATCTGTTACGGTCAACATAATACTATAATTCCCTGGAGCAGTATATGTATGTGTTTGAGATTTACCCGCTCCAGTAGTATCATCTCCAAAATCCCAAAGATATTCTACTATTGATCCGTCATCATCATAGCTATCAGAACCATCAATGTTAATTTCCGCGTTTGCATAGTATGAATACGGCCCTCCAGCATTTGCCACTGGGGGATGATTAGATGAATCGTCGTTTATCGTTAATGTCTCTGTATCTTGTTTGGACCATTCATTGTCATTATCCTTAACCTGGAAATAAATGGTGTGTGCTCCAGGGGATAGAACAGATGAATTGAATGATTTACTACTGCTGATAACGCCATCTATGCTAGAAATCCATTTCCACTCAGTAATTTCACCCCCATCAGTTCCATGACCGATGAAGTATACTGTTTCTCCTGCCATTGCTGGATTTGGTGTTATGGAATCAATATGTGCAGTAGGTGCTACATCTATTATGCTTAGGGTCGTTGCTTTTTCTGAGGACCAGTCACCATCATTGTCTTTTACTTTGAAATAGATAACATGGGTTCCAGCAGAAAGACTTGAGGTGCCAAAGGTGCTTTGGGTGTTTAATTGTCCATCAGTACTTGATCTCCAATTATAACCAGTTATGTACCCGTCACTATCTGATCCACTACCACTAAACGTCACAGTTTCTCCATAGGTTGCTGGATTTGGAGATATTGAAGGTAAATGTGCAATTGGTTGTTGATTACCACTTGGTGGTTCAGATTCTTTAAAATAACCTAATGGATACTCATCTAGGTTATCTCCACCTGGAATGTCATACGGAGTATCACCTATTCCATCACTATTGTTATCATAGCCATCGTAGTCATCCCAGTAGTTTCCTTGGGAGTTATAGCTCCAATAATTTGTTAATGGATCTTGTGCGTTTTGACCATTGTTTGTAAAATCATTATGATATATGAGATTGTTGTTAGAAGATAAATAAATATGCATTCCCTTCTGATTATTCTGAATTGTATTCGTCTTGATTTCATTATTGTTAGAGCTTATTAGATATAATCCAACTGCATCGTTCTCTTTTATTGTGTTTTCACTTATGGTACTATAATAAAGCCTTTTAACCTTAATTCCATCGTCACTATCCTTAACGATACAATCTGTGATACTACAATTTTCTATGTATTCACCATAAATACCATCCCAGCTGTTACTTGAGCCAACCACGTTTCTAATGGTAAATCCAGTAATACTCACAACATTAAGATATGATGAAACAGAACCGTATATTTTTACCGTATGTTTATTACTGGAAGCACCGTTGATAGTTGTAGTAGTCTTATCTTGGCCGATTAGAGTTATATTTTCGTTAATTTCAGCATTCTCATTATATGTTCCACTATAAACATAAACTGTATCGCCAGAGTTTGCAGCATCTATTCCATCTTGAATGTATTGATATGGATGTTCTTGTGTTCCGTTCCAAGGTCCACCAGTATTGCTATCATCGACATAAATAGTATTACCTAAGGCTATACAATTTTCAATAAGAAAAATACCTGTAAATACTGAAAACACTAAAGCACATGCTAATAGTAATACTATCTTTTTCATCATTGCCATTTTCACTTTCCATCTCTCTCGTTAATTGCATGTCAAAGTTTGATACTAATTGTATATAAACATAATGTGTCAAAATGTCATAATGGAAAAATTTTCTCATGATTATTTCAACCAAACTTTTCTTTATTTTTATTTAATCGAAATAGGAAGATTGAAGTTTTTTTCTTTTTAATTCGCAATGTTTATATACTTTTAAATCAACTTAAAATTATAAAAATAATCTATAATAAGGCGAACCGCTATGACAAGCGAAAAAATCTGGACATGGATGCAAGCAAAGGGCAAGGTCTTTAAGGTAATTTCCAATGCTAGTAAAGGGACCATAGAAGTTCTCAATGAAAGTGGGGAAACAGTGATCAGGAAAACTAATTTGAGCAGGAAACAGGTTGAAATGGTTGAAAAAAATTTTAAAAATTTTGTTTCAAATAAGTTGAATGAAAGTAATAAAATAACTTCCAAAGATAACTTTGATCCTATGGTGGCATAATTTTAAAAACCCTCTTTTTTGTAATAAATAGTTAATCTTCCCATACAGGTTCTTCTTTTAAAACTTCAACATTTTAAAATTCTAATTAATGATGATAGACCTAAATATACTAATATAACTCCTGCAAACCACATTATAACCCCCACTATCCAGACATTCACAATAAATGCTAAAGCAAAAATTATTACCCCTATTATTACTAATAATACTTTAAATGGTTTCATTTTTCTTTTTCCTAACCAATTGAATAATTCTAGTTGTTTTAACATTTTTGGAGGTTTTCAAAACAAAAAAACATCTAATTTTTTAGTAGGGATACGGGTTATTTCACTTTCCATAAGCCATTTGCTGAATCTATCAGATAAAAATGTGCATATAAAATACATATTAACACAATATAAAATCCGAGTAAAATCAGATGGCCTAACCAAAACAGAAGGATTTCATACTCTGCATTATATTCGACAGCACCGAAAAGTTTCCCGAACATATAATAATAATTCCAAGAAGTTAAAATTATATACACAATTGTTGGTATTATCACTACGATCAGTAGTTGTTTTAACGTTTTGTGCATCCAATAACAAAAAGTGTCTTGTTATTTATAAAATTTTTGTAAGCTATTGGAAAAAAACATCTGATTATTTAGAATTAATAGCGCGGGATATTAGAATTTTTAATACGTTCTACTTGCCCTGTTTTTTCATTCATTCTTTCAAAATAAACAGGCTCGTCTATTATTCTTTTACCAGAATCGTCTTCTTCATAAAACCATGGTTCATTTTCAATATATCCATCTTTTGCTATACGCATCTGCGTATAATAATGAATTTTCCCCATACTCATCTCCTCGATAATACATACGTATCTTTATTTAATAAAGCTTTTGGAGGCTCTATTTAGTTGAGTCTAAAAAACAATATTAACAACAATTACGATTCAGATCCTACAGCAAACATTGATTTTGATGCTGTGGGAGGCAAAAGTGAAATATGGAAAAATTTAGAGAAATTAGGCCAGAAACATGTCAAACACCCAAAACCTCAAGAAGAGGAGGACATGGGTGAATTAGATTATGTAACAAAATTTAATAGACTAAATTGCCCGATAGTCCTTGATCCAAAAACTTCTACTTTCATAGACATAGCTTTGCATGCAAAACTGAGACAAAGATTATCTGAATCAACTATTGAAAAACATCTTCGATATGCACGGTTCATGGAAAAACATCTTATGCCTGTTAATTTCAGGAATCCAAGTTATGAAAATTTCATAAGACACATGGATTATAGAGAAGAAATTGAAAAGGCAACGCCTAACGCTCTGAAACACCAGTGGAAAGCAATGAAAATGTTTATGAGAGCATGGGGATTCGATAAACGATGGCCTCAATATAGAGTTCCCTTTTGTCCAGAAAATGTAGAAATATTACTACCATGCCCTGAAACTAGTATGCGACATTAATTAATGGATTAATTGTATATACTGGGTCATGCATATTCTTTTTGGTGCACTCATGAATTTAGCTAAAAGAAAAGAAAGGGAATTGATTGTAAAATTAAGGGAGGACGGTAAGACTTGTGTAGA
>JAUWBM010000169.1 GCA_030601705.1 Thermoplasmatota archaeon | reverse complement strand
CTAAGACACCCGTTTTCCAGGCTGCTGTGAGGACGTTTAAAGTTATAATAATACACAGCAGTATCCCAGTTAGGGAAGTGTTTTCTGAGATTTTGCATTGTTTGAATTGCTCGCTCTACTTTACCATTACTCTGAGGATGTTTTACTCTTGCTTTGATATGTTTAATGCCATAACTCTGTAAGATTCGTTGAAACTCATTTGGCCTTGGATCAGCACATGTTTCTCTGGGGAGACTGGTGAATTGTGTCCCATGATCAGTCATCAGCTGTCTTGGAATGCCATAAGACCCTACAGCTTGTTCAAGAACAAACATGGAGTTTTTTGCTGTTGCATTACTGAAAACCCCATAACCTGTGATAAAACGTGATGCATCATCCTTAAGAAGGATGATTTGATCCTCTCGTTCTTCGAACCAATCAGCATGCCAAAGACTATTGCTGTATCTTCGTTCATAACGAATCCATTTACGCCGTCTTTGTTTATGCGGTTCATCTCTTGCAAGTCCTTCCTCTTTCAGTATCCGATGGATCCTGTTATGAGGAATATGAATTCCTCGAGCATCCAATATCTTCTCAAGAGCTATTGCTCCTGATATTGGATGTTCATTCCTTGTTTCAGTTATAATTCTTCGTTCTTCCTCAGAAATAGGTCTCGGTTTCCTACCAGGTTTATGTGGATATGGATACTGTCTTGTTTTGTGATATATCCTATGGATCTCTCTAGCCCATTGAGGAGTTACATTCATTGTTTTAGCTATTCTATATACAGATCTTTCTTCCTCATCCATTTCTTTAACAATCCATCGTACTTTCTTCTGATTCAGTTTCTTCATGTATACTAAATCATCTACTTTATTTTCCAGAAGAAAGTAATTTCGGGATAACACATAACACTTTAAAATCGAAAGTGTTATAAAGGTGAATTAACAATTGTTAATATGGGGCTAATACGGTGGATTATAATGCATGGGAAATTTTCTTTTTCATTTTTTCCTCCTCTTTCTACCTCACCTTAAACATTGGCCCCTTTTCCTCCCCATTAAAAATTAAGAGAAAAAGGAGAAAGAAAGGGAATTTATTGAACTGATGTGAAAGCATTTAAAATAGGAATTTGGTTAACAATCGTTAATTATATATAGTATTAAAGATATTATTCTTATTTATGAAACAACAACTTCCTTGCGAATATATGATTTGGAACGGAGTGCCTTCCATTAAAAAAGAAATTACCAAATATCTCATTAATAATTTTGGGTTGAACCAGAGAGAAACTGCTAAATTGTTAGGAGTTACACCAGCGTCAATCTGTATGTATATGTCTAAAAAACGAGGTAAGATTGAAATCATAGATGAAAACATAAGAATGGAAATCAATATCTCTGCTAAACGGATTATTCAAAATGGAGAGAAGGCAGTCCCCCCAGAAATTTGTAGAATTTGTAAGATTTTAAGGAGAAAACAGGTTTTTAGCACTATGGAACCAAAAGTTTTATAAAGGGATTAACAATTGTTAATATAGGGTTCTAATAAAGGGATAAAATATGAGGTAGATTTTTAAGTGCTATTTTCTTTCCTCCTTTCCTACTCATCTCATATATTAGAACCCAACCTCCCTCCCCACATGGAATAAAGGTGGGGTTAGAAAGAGAGAAAAGATAAATTGCAAAAACAATCGGAGATGCTATTTACCAATATAAGTAAAATCTATGTTTGCACATACATCAGATTATGCATCTGCAAAAAAGGTATATAAAATGTCTTTTGGTTACTTTGCTGCGGCTAGAGGAAAACGGCTATCAAGAAAATATGGGATGCAAATTAGAGACCATACTCGCTCGATCGAAAAACGATTTTCTATTTGTAGAGACCCTGCCCAGTTTGATAGAAAAGACGAGGAGATAAAAAATGTTCAAATCGGATAGGATGCGAAATATTAAAGATGACAAACTCTTTGATTTATGGACCAAAAAACTTGGAAAGGAATTACCTAACTTTTGGAGTGATTTTGTAAAGTAGCGATCATTGAAAGTACAATCTAGATTTAAAATGCTATTCTAATTTTGATTCAATAACTTTTAGTTAAATATTTTATGTAGATATACTATCTCTTAGTTCAATGGGATATAAGAGCCCAAGTATTACCGCCGATGGAATTCTAATAAAAAATCAGCAGATTCTTCTAGTTAAAAGGAAAAATCAGCCATTTAAAGGAAAATGGGCTTTACCCGGCGGTTTTGTAGAATACGGGGAAAAAACCGAAGATACCGTAATTAGGGAAGTATTGGAGGAAACTGGTTTGAAAACGAAGATAAATCAACTTGCAGGAGTTTATTCTGATCCAGACAGAGACCCAAGAGGACATACTATAACTGTAGCATATATTCTGGATATAATTGGCGGAGAGTTAGTGGCAGGTGATGATGCTTCCGATGTAAAGTTTTTTAATGTGAAAGAATTACCTGACTTATCATTTGATCATAGTAAAATAATTAATGAGGTTTTACAGAGGTTTTATCATGATGTTCTGTCCAAAATGTAAATCATTAATGTTTCCAAACGGCGATGTTTTTGCCTGCAGTAAATGCGGGTTTGAGAAGAAGAAAACAGGAAGTGCGGTAGTTGTAGAAAAACAGACTGAAAAAGAAATAGTATTATTGGAGAAGAAAATAGATATTCTTCCAAAAACACGTGTTGAGTGCCCAAAATGTGGGCATAACGAGGCTTTTTGGGTTCTCAGACAAACCAGAAGCAGCGACGAGCCTGAAACGAGAATTTATACGTGTACAAAATGCGGACATCGATGGAGAGCATATTAGAAGATTTATTATTGTCTCCATATCTGGTTTGGCAAAAATATTTGAGATCATATACTACTGTTGTAATTTATTTTAATTGATAACATAAATATAGAAAATTATATAAATGACACAAAACAATTCTTAATAGTAAAAAGAGAAGAGTCTAAAGAGGTCGTTAAAATGTTAAAAAACAAAGCAATATTTGCAATAGGAATAACATTTCTATTTGTAGCATTATCCATGACTCCAGCTTCTGCAAATGCTACATCTAAAAAAATTGGATTGTGTGAACAAGAGTCCAATGCAGTCGCTAGATTATTTGATGAAATCGAATTGGCAGCATGTAATGCACATAATTATCAGGAATTTTTAGAACTTATCAGAGATCTTTTCAAAAATAAAGAATTAGGAACTTTCCCAATTTTAAAGTATATACTTGATAAAATATTGTCTTGGGTAACTACGCAGAGAGAGTTATATCTGGGCGGCAAGAACATCAATGATTTTTTTGATAGATTTAATTTAGGGTTTTTTAAAGATTGTTCTAAATATTATTTTGTATTCAGCTGTGGATCTTACAACAGATGGAATCCGCGCAAAGAAAACGAAATAAAACTGTTCAAACAGGGATTTGAATTCTGGCGTTATTCAGGTGAATCAAAGCTATTTAAAGGGAGAACATTGATTGTAGAGCGGCATCCTTTTGGCATAAAACAGCGAGTAATGGGATCACAGATAGGAGTGATGACAGGTTTCAGAGGATTATACATTGATATGGAAAGCAAACTCACGGGGACTGCATACAACCTATTTATAGGGCGTGCGAACAGAATCCGAGCACTTGATATAACTCCTTTTTCAGACTAATCTGATTTTTTACCTTCTCTAACCTTTTTCATTTTTAATTAAACAGTTTAAATGTTTTTATTTCGTCGAATAGATTTGGGATAAGAATATCGTCTATTGACTACATCAAAAACAAAAATTATATAAATAGTTAAAACTATAAATGATTAAAACAATCAATTATAATAAAAATATTAAATAATTAAACTAAGGGGGCCATAAAAAATGTCAAAAATGAAACCATTACTTGCCATAGGAATAATACTTCTCTTTGTTGGACTTTCATTCAGTCCCGCTACTGCGAAAGTTGTTGATGTAAAAGAAAAACTTGAGTTAGGGATGATTGGGGAAGATGGAAA
>JAUWBM010000041.1 GCA_030601705.1 Thermoplasmatota archaeon | reverse complement strand
AAAACAGCCCCTATAGGCGTCTAATGTATTGCCAAAGCTATCTATCTTCTGCGTAAATAGCATCATCCCATCCAGAGGATGGAATGATCTAACTCTCTATTTACATATCTGTGAATCAAAAAAGTGCAAAAGTCTTGTTATTAGAGAAACAGTGTTAAAAAGAGTGTACTAGGTTATCTAAAGGAGAAGAACGCAAATTTAAAAAATTTGTTACAAACGTTTATATACCAAATCATCCCTTTTTATAAATAATTGAGGGAAGTATACAAAATGAAAAAGAAAATAATTGGAATCTTTGTTTGCATGATGTTGATAGCCGCTCCTGTTTTATCAGCAGCAGAGATAATGAATGATAAGATGCGGCTGAATATCGATGAAGGATACATCACGACAGGTTGGATTGAGCAGGCGAAACTACTTGCCTCAGACGGAGCACCTAGTGACCGTTTTGGCGAGTGCGTTTCGATTGATGGTGACTACGCCATCATAGGAGCATGGTTAGATGATGACAATGGAGGGAGTTCAGGTTCAGCGTATATATTCAAACGCAATGGTACGGATTGGGATGAGGAGGCGAAGCTTATTGCCTCAGACGGAGCACCTGGTGACCATTTTGGTGAGTGCGTTTCGATTGATGGTGACTACGCCATCATAGGAGCCCAAGGAGCTGATTCGGCTTATATATTCAAATGCGATGGTACAGCTTGGAGTGAGGAGGCTAAGCTGACTGGCTCAGACGGCCAATGCTTTGGTCTGTCTGTTTCGATTGATGGTGACTACGCCATCATAGGAGCACATGGTGATGATGATTTTACTGGTGCGGCTTATATATTCAAACGCAATGGCACAAATTGGACACAGCAGGCCAAGCTGATTGCCTCAGACGGTGAAAAAATAGATTGCTTTGGCAGGTCTGTTTCGATTGATGGGGACTATGCCATTATAGGAGCCTATGTAGCTGGTTCAGCGTACATCTTCGAACGCAATGGCACAAATTGGACGCAACAGGCTAAGATGACTGGCACAGAAAATTCCTTTGCTTTTTCTGTTTCGATTTATGGGGACTATGCCATCATAGGGGACCATTATGGTAATGGTGAAAAGGGTGTGGCGTATGTTTTCAAACGCAATAGTACGGCTTGGAGTGAGGAGACTAAGCTGACTGCCTCAGACGGGGCGGAATTTGACGATTTTGGCTGTTCCGTTTCGATTGATGGAGAATACGCTATCGTAGGGGCAGAGAGCAATGATGATAATGGAAGTCACTCTGGTTCAGCGTACATTTTCAAACGCAATGATACAGCCTGGATTGAGGAGGCTAAGCTTATTGCCTCAGACGGCGCAAGTTGTGACTTCTTTGGCAATTCTGTTTCGATTGATGGGGATTACGCCGTCGCAGGAGCAAGTTTCGATGATGACAATGGAGATGAATCTGGTTCGGCGTATGTGTTAAAGAAGAATCAACCTCCAAACGCACCAACTATAACAGGGGCAACCAGTGGAAAAGTCGGAGTGGAATACGAATATAACTTCTCACTATCTGATCCTGATGATGATTCAATGTATCTGAGGGTCGACTGGAGTAATGGAACACCAGGTCCATGGCATGGACCATTTGACTCTGATACAACTGTTACGCTTAATCATACTTGGAATCAAAAAGGAACCTATACTATAAGAGCGCAAGCCAAAGATATATATGGTGTGGAAAGCGATTGGGGGAGCCTTAATATCACAATGGATGGTCCTCCTACTGTAGAGATTATAAAACCTAAGAATGGACTCTATTTCTTTAACTTTAAGTTAAGATCCTATTTTTTCCGAAAGCCATTGATAATTGGAAGTATAGCTATTGAGATTGATGCATCTGACGAAGATTCAGGGATTGACAGGGTTGAGTTCTATATCGATGGTAAATTTATAGCAGCTGATACTTCTGAACCATACAGTTTGACTTGGGGTAGTTTTGCTTTCTTTGAACATACCATAAAAACTGTTGCAGTTGATAACTATGGAAACTGGGCAAGTGAAGAGATAAAAGTTTGGAAGTTCTTCTAAAAACCCTTTCTTTTACAACCCCTAGTAGTTTTAAGGTGGAAGGCATACCTTGGTGACGGAGGTGAAACCCAGTCACCAGAGGCGTACCTTATTCTGACAACGGTGGCAAGGAATTTTTTATATCTCTGTGGATAAAACCCAGCAAAGCAACAGTACATGCTAGCACGTCACTCTCGCTAAATTTTGTCACCGATATTTATTAGGCGGGTCGGTGTAGCCCATGCCCGTATGCCACCATAGTCAGAGACCACCTTTTTGGTTTTAGAAAATTGGCGAGCAAGAAATTCACCATCGAGGAGGCTATTCTTCGACAGTGAAATGATATATTAAGCTGGCCAAATTCGCCTATTTCCAAAACCATAAATTGAATATTTTAGTTATTTATTTCAGTTGTGAGGGAAAAGAATGCAAAATGGGTACTGTGGGAAAATATTTGTTGCATAAAATGTAAAGTTATCGAAAATAGAGATGCTTTAATTATCTAAGAGATGGCAATGGAAAGCTGAACAAGAACAATGCCCGATACATTTCTCTATCATTATATTTTAAATTCTTACAGAAGTCCTTCAATACCTTCCTTACATATGGGCTGTAATTATCAAATAAATCTTTACCATCATCTATCCCTATATCTTTGATTTCAGGAGTACGTGAAGAATCCGAATCTGACTCCATTTTCTCCATCTTTTTAACACGTTCTAATACGCCCGTATCTTTCAGGTCTTTCTTTTTAATACGTTCTACCTTTCCAGATTCAAATAGCTTTAATATGCCTTTATCCTCCAGGTTTTTCAGCAATTGCTCTTTCGGTTGCTTACAAATATCTAAACACAATTGGTCTAGAAACTGCTCTAGCGATTGCTCAAAAGTGTTTAAAAAGTCGGGTTTCACGTTTTTATCTTTTTCTTTTAATTGTTTCGTTATAGGAGGACAGAGCATAATTCCAAATTCTTTTGTCTCTAAGATTTCAAAAACTTCACTTTGGACCTTAGAAATATAACCCCATTTATTGTTAAAGTTTTCCTTGATTTCTTTAACCATGCCTTGGGTATCTTCTGGAGTATATCCAATAAGGCGGGCGGTATCCCAGAAAATCATGTTGTGCAAATGTCTCTTCTCATCCGCAAATTTGTCTTCCAACTCAGAAACAGTCTTTTTTTTTAATACAACTTGATAGAACAATGGACTGGCGTATATAATGAATGAGATTAATAATTGTGTCCGCAAATAGATTTTTAAAGGTAGAATTATCTCTTTATTATCGTTGATTTTTTTATTCCATACCCACTCTACTTTGGCTAACCTGGTATCAAGCAAAAGCAGTTCCAAATCAGCCATAAAACGCTCGCAAAGGGATTCAAGCAGGAATGCTCTCTTAACGTTTACATCACCTGTTGGTGTAAGTGGTGTTTTATCTCCAAGGTTCAATACCCGTTCTTCTAAAAACTCCTTGGTAGTAAGATTCTCAGGTAAAAATAACAGATATTGCAATCCATGATAAATATGGTCCATGCTTCTATCTTTGATAAGAGTAGCATAATGAGATTTCAGCGGGAGCAACCGGTATCTTTTGTTCGGTCTGTAGTACACCTTATCCTTTCCTTTCCTCTGTGGTTCTCGTTTTTTATCTAAGATACCTTCATCTGCAAGCAAAGTCAAATCTCTATAAAACTCACCATCCACAACGTATGGCAATGGTTTCTCGGTTACTTTTTCTCCAGTTTTAACATTTAGCCAGTTACTCGAATCTTTATCATAATCCCATTCTTTATTATAATCCAGCACAAATTTTCTTCTTAATTCTGCTGACTGTATCCATCTTTTAGGATTGTTTTTCCATATCTGCATTATCTTTTGTTTTTTCCCCTTCAACAATTCTTCAGGCATCATAGTAACTATCAAAATAGAATGTTAGTTACTAATTTAAAACTATGGTTTGAATTACAGTTATCATGCCATACAAAACAATTTCCAAGCTCATAAGAGTTGGTGATACGTCCCTTGCAATTATCATTCCAAAGGGTTGGCTAAGATATAACAATCTGGCGTATGGGAATAAACTTGAAGTTACAGTCAATGGAATTGTTAAAATCAAAAAAATAAAAGGAGGGGACAACCGTGAATAAGCCAGTCCCCTCTCCAGCTTTATTAGAGTTCCATGCAAAAAATTGTGCAGATGTAGAAGTTTTCGGTGCGCAATGTTTACATCAGCTAATCGAGGCAATCGTTCAAGCCAAAAATAATCAACATTAAATAGTCAAATTACTCGTAGGATGGGATATAAATAAAATTTGAGGAGAAAATGAAAAAATAAGAGGAGATGTTATAAATGCAAAAGAATGAATGCATTCGATTTTTAGAAGAGTCGGTTGGTGTTGGTGTACCTCATATGCACGAACCACGACCTTTTTATTTTTACGGAATAATAAAAGCAGTTACGGATAAATATCTAACCCTCTCATATGCAGGTGGGGTCAAGCAGATTCTTCTCGATGATATCATTGAAATCCGTATAGCTAAAACAAAGGAAACTAGGAGGCATTATTGATGGGAGTAGATAGGACTAAATTGAAAACGGAGTTGGATACATGGGTTTAAAACAAAAGCCGTTCTCCGATAGCGAAAAGAAGATTCTAGAAGAGACAAAAAAACGTGGAGACCCTATTGAATTAGAAGAGTTTAAAAAACACTTAAAGAAAGATAGGGAAATTAGAAATAAAGTTTTAGGTAAAGAATCGGCAAAGAAAATAGAAGTCATCCCAGATAAAAAAACTGCGATAGTGGAGAATAAGAAGCGGGCCAGAGCGGGGAAAGATGTGTCACTTTCAGGAGAAGAAAAAGAGCCAATAAAAAATGAAAAAGAAACAGAAGAAATAGCGAAACAGATTTTAGATAAGTACGCAACAGCGATTTTGCGAGATTCTGCTATCCATGAAAAAAATGGTGTATCAATTCCAAATCTTAAAAGAACAGAGGATTACAATTCAAGTAAGTACAATAAAGATATTGTCCTATGGATACCCCCCAAGGATTGCATAAGACTAGAATTTGAACATGATGATTATGATGTGAATCTGAGATGTATCAGAGAATGCGAGTGCGCATTAAAACCATTTGGACTCGATTATTGCATAACGGAACATGAAGGAGGCAAAAGCCCGTATGTAAATGTCTTTAACCTTAAGGGAATTCCAGTCAATGAAGACAACCCTCTGGCAAAAAATTTACTAGTAGATTTAATTGCATCTAATGTGGTCAAAGAGGGGCTTGACAGGTCAAACCTTGGCTGGACTTACAGCCCAGTTATCGAGCATCCCCACTGGAAAAAAAAATACAAAGGTGCAATTCATAAAGTCATTAGAGGAAAAAACCCAGTAGAGCATGAGAATGAATATCCAAAAGAGTTATTGAAACGGATAAAAAAATCTAAAATACATTATAAATATGATATAATTCAAATCCAACAAAAATACAGTTGGGTGAACGCTTTTTTAATAAATTTTTGTACTGAGAACAAGCTACCTGTGGGAAATAGAAATCGTATAATCGAAAAGAATCTTGCTGTAATCATCGTGCATCGAAAAGATAGGGATAAAATAATGGAAAAATATCTTAAGACACAGGGACGAAAACACAACTCATTGACTGGTTGGTTCAACAAAGTAATTAACGGTGATATCAGGCAAGTCAGCCCAGGAGAATTAAAGAAATACATTAAGGATAACAATGTCTCCTTTAAAATTCCGACAACAATCACAACAACGGAAGAACCAGAAAAAATAACAATTACTCCAGAAGAACATATAATATTAACCAATCCAGATTTATTAGAGCTTATCGATAAAGAACTTGATAAAACGATTGTGGAAGAGCATGAAACCAGAAAGGCGATACTGTTGAACACCTGTGGAAAGTATGTCAAAAATGCTAATATTGCTTCTTTTAATCTTTGCGTCAATAGCAATTCTGGAGCTGGTAAAGATTACATTACAAAAAATGTTTTGAAGATATTCCCATCGACAGATATTGAAATAAGAACACGGATAAGTCCAACCGCTCTTACATATTGGCATAATTCAAAATTTGAGCCAGAGTGGACATGGGAAAACAAGGTACTTGTTTTGCTGGACATTAGTAATACTATTTTGAATTGTGATGTTTTTAAGCTAATGTGTAGTGATGAAATATATTCAACAGTTACAATCGAACAAAGAGCATACGATATCAAAATTCAGGGAAAACCAGTGATAATTATAACAACGGCGAGTGCAAACCCAAAGAGTGAGATGCTACGGAGATTTCCATTCCTACAACTAGATGAAACGGTGAATCAAACAAAATCAATAAAGAAAGCACAAGCAAAGGCAGCAATAGAGGGAGTTTCGCTCAAGTATAATCCGTTGATAACATCAGCATTAGGAAAAATTGGAAGAGTTCGTGTTAAGATACCTTTTGCTGACAGGTTAATTGACGTTTTTCCAGACGAGCATATTATTATGCGGACCCATTTTTCACGTCTCCTTGACTATATCAAAGCAAGTGCAGCGTTATACCAATTTCAAAGAGAGAAAGACAATGAAGGTTTCGTGATAGCTCAACCTCCGGATTATGACAATGCGACAATCCTCTTACAAAAAACGACAAGCAATCCGATGATGATTCCTCTAAGCAGAAAACAGCAGATGCTTCTTGCAGAATGTAGGAGACTTGGGACTTTTACTGTGAAAGAGCTCGAACCTCATATTCCTTTTTTGGTTCAAAGCAAGATATACTCGTCCCTTGATACGCTACAGGAATATGGATTTTTAAATAGTTTTATAAAAGAGACAGAAGAAAGCAAAAGACCAGTTCGGTATTATTCATTTGTTGAATTTTATATTAAAAATATACCAACTTGGGACGAGATAGAGAATAGTTGCAGAAAAAAGGGAATTAAGGGAATAGGGGAAATAGAGGGAATTAGGGGAAATGAGGGAATTAATGGCAAAACAAAGGAGAAACTGTTAACACAAGACATGATGAATAATGACAAGAACAATTCCCTTAATTCCCCCCCGATTTCGCCTTTGGAAAATAAAAAAAATTTACATGAAAAAATCAGCGAAGTAAAATTATATGTGAATAATATAATAATGAAAGGCCATGACGGAGTTTCATATGCGGCGTTGAAAGACCATTTCGATGAACCTTTTATATCTAAGCTAATCGAAAGCCAACAGTTATTTAAAATTCCTAATACCGACTGTTATAAATGGGAGGGAAAATAAATGTTCGCTGAGAAGTTAATCTCCAAATCTGACCATGTGATAAATGGAGAAGCAAAGGTTATCTATAAAATAGGTGGAAAGACCCAGATATGTATCGGCAAGGTAACAGAGTCAGAGTCGTATTACTACGTTGAGTTGGACAATCATCAGCAGAGAATCATCATGAAAAATTGTGTTTTATCTATCAAGAATGTTAAAAGGGACAAATCAAGCAAAAAGTCGGATTGGACCGATAAGCATCCAGGTAGAAAGAAAGCCGATGGGTTCAGCTACAGTCGTTGGTGGTCCAGGGAAAACATTGAGGAGGTTGAATAATGGTAGTTGATAGGAGCCGGATTCCCATCGAGAGATGGAGATGCAGACAGATACTAGAAAAAATGTGCCAGGTTGAAGATACGACCTTATTGCAATTAGCCAGTTCTAATCGGCATTTCGGGAAAGGTATGAGGGCACAGTTGAAGCGGATGTTGATTCAGTCCGGCTATAGTTGGTATCAGATTAACCAGGCTTTAGACATTATGGATAAAAAACAGATGGAAAAAGGTGATGAAAAATGAATGAAGAAGAGATAAAAAAGATAGGAACTGCTGGAAACAAAAAGCTAAAGAAAAAGGAATGTCCCGGGTGTGGACATAAATCATTAGTGTATAAACCCCCCAAAATAACAGAAGCTGGGTTTTTTCCTGCATACTGTGATTGTTTAAACTGCGGGTATTCTACACCTGTTGTTGATTTAGATGGTGATAGCCATGGTACATATTAGATTGAATACAAAAGCAGATATCCGTATGGGTATGGCAATCCTATACGACAGTGTTAATAATTATAAATTCATGGATGCATTGACTGGTCTTAGGCAACTCGAAGGTGGTATCATTGGGTACTATATTTCGAGGGGGGAGGATTTTGAGGATGTATTAAAAGATTTACAAAATATAAAAAATTGCCTATACATGAAAGGTAGTAGCCAGTGGAAAAGATACTATATAATGCCTAAAATAGCTGAGTTCGTTAAAACACTAAAGGAAAAAGGAACTGAAGGACTACAACCCATTGAAATAGCTAAAAGGATTTACTATGACATCCAGGATGATTTCAGCATGTTTATGCTGAAGAAAGACTCTAGTTACCTGGAGCTTCTTGATGATGATTTTGATGAACTGCGTGGTCTTGAGATGTCGTTTCGTGGCGATGCAAACACGTATTCTAAATATGTTGATGTCATGACCTGGCTTGGTACTGTGCAAGTCCTTCTCGCCTCTGTGATTGCCGATACGCTGTCGAAACCTGAGATGCAGAAGCTCTCACAGGCAATAACTACATTGTATTCACGATTAGAACAATTATTTGCCCCGATGGAAATAGAGGCAAAGAAGAAAGAGTTGGACCAGAACGTTATCGACCAGATTCTCTTGTTACATGGTGAGGAGATGCCAATCGAGGATATCGCCAAGAACACCAAGGTCGACAAGGACGTTATCCGAAGGGTCATCAGCACTTCAAAAGCTGGAGTGGAGTGATATGGGTTACAGTTGGGATGAGTTACATCTTCGTACTAGGCTTCTATATCTTGGATACAAAAACAGATATGGCATTTCTGTGCGTGAGGCTCTGGCAAAAAATAAGGGTATAAGTTATTCAGGAATGTATCATCGACTTAAGCGTATGACAGCTAACGGTTTGTTTCAAATTGAAAAACTTCCCAGAAGAGAGGAAGGCGGTTGTCACCCCATCATTTTTGTAGTCACCAAGAAAGGCTTGTTGAGAATCCAGCAGTTGAAAGCCCGGGGAGTCCTGTTAGAAAGTTATGACGACAAGCATTGGCGTTTGTTTTAAATTTTTTTTAGCTCTAGGTTGTGTCGATTTACCATTGACCTACAACCGGACAATCCCATACCGTCTTTGCGTAGACTACCGGAATTTGCTTTTAGTATCAAAAGTTGTTTTTGGACAATTTTCAGCTAGCTTTTGCTCGATTCCCTGATGACTCCCCGCAGACCAATAGCCAAACGCACCATTTTTTGAAAAATCAGATTTAAAGATTTATATATAAAAAAACCATGAAAAACCCTTTTATCTCATTTATTGTAACAGTAAATGGGAGTATTGAACACGATATAAGTATATCGTGACCTCTCCTATAGAGTGAAAATAATAATTTTTTTCATGATTTTTAATATCACGATATTATGATATCGTGCAGAAAATCGAATTTTTGAATAATTCGCCTGGCGAATTTGGTCTTTTATCATTTTTTATAATTTACTTGATGTGATAAAATGTTTTTCAGGAATAGAATTATTTTTATATGAATCGGTAATTTTAAAATTTGGAGTTCATTTTTATTATTTCAGAGGTTAACATCATGCTATTTTTCCATGGAAAAGGTAGGTTTTTCGTGGAAATAGTTCCAAAAGTATTGTAATGGAAATTTTTTATACTGATTCGGTATTTAATTTTTAAAAAAAGATTTGTTAACAATCCGTGCTAATCATAAGTTGTCAACCATTAACATGATATGTGGGTTAAGTTCAAAAATTGAGCTTTTACATTTATATTAATAAATAAATAGTTATATGATTCTCCTAATAGGGTTTTTCACTTGAAGAAAGTGTAAATCTATTTTAGTTTGTGATACAAGTTATAAATACTAATATTTTTTTGAAATCCCTGTGTAACTGAGTAAAAACAGGATATAGAGAATACTGATAAGTAAAATCTTCTGGCAGGGATAAACAAATATATCACCTCTGCATTATAAATCACGGGGAAAGCAAAATGAGAAAGATAATTGCCCTTGGAATAATGCTGTTGTTTCTTGGGATGACTATATCTTCTTCAACTGGGTTATATCTGGAGAAGCAATCTGTAAAACCTGTCTCTTTTGGCAATATCTTGTATGTCGGCGGTAATGGAACAGGAAATTATAGTAAGATTCAGGATGCAATCAATGATTCAGAAAATGGAGATACTGTCTATGTCTATGATGATAGTTCACCGTATTATGAGAATATAGTTGTGAATAAATCCATCAATCTCATTGGTGAGCATGGGTATACTACCATTATTGATGGACATAATTTGAGTGCTGATGTAAAGATTACTGCTGATTGGGTTACCATCAGCAGGTTTACAATGCGGAACGGGATAAAGGGAATTTATATAAGTTCAAACTATAACACCATCTCGGAAAACACCATCAGTTCGAACAACGTGGTTGGCATATACCTCACAGGTGACAGCAACACCATCCTGAGTAATGACATTAAGTATAACAGTAGGTATGGGATACTCCTTGAAGATTCCAGTCACAACGAAATCATGGGTAATACAATCTACTCGAATAACGGCTCTGGCTTACAATTCTATAAATCCAACACCAACAACACTATCATAAGCAACGGCATCGGCCGTAACACCGAAAATGGCATATACCTCACAGGTGACAGCAACATCATCTGGGGCAACAACATCAACTCGAACAGTAGGAATGGCATAATCCTTGAAGATTCCAGTCGCAACAACACCATCATAGGCAACCACATTAACTCTAACAGCGATGGTATAATGCTCACAGGTGACGGCCACAACACCATCACTGACAATACCATCAAATTTAACGTGGATGATGGCATATTTCTCTTGTCATCCAGCAACAACACCATCACGGGCAACAACATCCGCTACAACAGGGATGGCATATACCTCCAGCATTATTCTAACAGCAACACCATCACAAATAACAACATCTCGAGAAACAATATGAGTATACTACTCGAAAATTCCAACAACAATACCTTTCTTAAAAACAATTTTCTAAATAATAAACGACATGCTTTTTTCAGAGGTTGTAGAGAAAATACATGGAAGCAGAATTATTGGAATAGACCACGGATATTACCAAAAATAATTTTTGGAAGAATCGGGATATATTCGTTGATACCATGGATTAATATTGATTGGCATCCAGCACAAGAACTATATGACATTTAAGCAAAGATTCTTCTGGCTAAAAACAAAACAATTGTTTCAAAATCAGAGTTTTTATGATTTTAGCCAAAATAGGATTTCTCCTTATGGCGTTTTTCAAATCAAAATAGTGTAAATACACAATAACTTGTAAATCAAGTTTTAAATACTAATATTCATCTTATAGCTATTCCGAAGAGGAAGAGAGCTTCGTTCTACAATCTGTCGCAGCATAATACATCACCATAAGCACAAAACACAACTCCGTACCATAATAACAATGAAATTGTTCTATATAAAATAAGCCAAATGGGGGATTGAACGTAAATTGATTACCACAAGTTTTTCATACCTTCGATGGATTTCGACTTATTCCAGATTCATAAAAATTGTCAAATTGCAATCTAAAACAACATAAACAGTAGAGATGGTTGATATGAGCAAAACCTTGATTCAAAAAATCTTTGAAAATCATTCCGAGAGCAAAGCCAACGTGGGAGATATCATAGATGTAACGATTGACGCCAGAGTAGCACGGGATTTCGGTGGAGTAAACGTTGTAAAAAACTTAGAAGAAAACAATCTGTCAATACATGATTCAAAAAAGACGTTTTTCACCTTCGATTGCAATCCTGGCGGATGTGATCAAAAATATGCAGCTAATCAACATATATGTAGATTATTTGCCAGAAAAAATGGAATAAAAGTATATGACATCAATAGAGGGATAGGAACCCATCTTGCTTTTGAGGAAGATTTAATTTCACCGGGAGAAACATTTGTATCAACAGACTCTCATGCCAATATAATGGGGGCTATCGGCGCATTTGGACAAGGTATGGGAGATTTAGACATCGCTAGTGCTTTTGCACATGGAAAGGTATGGTTTAAGGTCCCGCCAACAGCGAAGATTGTTCTTAAAGGCACTCCTTCAAAAACTGCATCTGCAAAAGATATCGTACTAAAAATGGCAAAGGATATAGGAGCCAATGGACTTCTAGGTTATGCAGCAGAAATATATGGAGAGTATATTGATTCTTTATCTCTTGATGGCAGAATAACAATATCATCGATGGCAACTGAAATGGGTGGAATAATCATGTTGTTTCCACCAAACGATGCGGTATTAGAATTTTATAGGAAGAATTTTAGGAAAGATGTGGAACCAGTTTTCGCCGACAAGGATGCAGACTATAAACAAACGATAGAGATAGATATTGACGGGCTTGAACCTCAGATTTCACGCCCAGGACATCCAGAGGATGTTGTTGATGTGAAAGAAGTATACAATACAAAAGTTGATTCTGGTTTTGTCGGTTCGTGTACTAATGGTCGCTTGGAAGACATGAGGACTGTTGCAAAGATTTTAAAAGGAAGGAAAATTGCACCAGGGAGAATTCTCAAGATTGTTCCGGCAACAGATAAGGTGTGGAAAACATGTCTCGATGAGGGACTTATTACGATATTTAAAGAAGCAGGTGCACTTATCGGATCTGCAGGATGTGCAGGTTGTGCAGCTGGACAAATAGGACAAACAGGCAAGGGAGAGATAGCAGTATCCTCAGGTAACAGAAACTTCATAGGCAAACAAGGAAAAGGAGACATATTTTTAGCTTCTCCAGCAACTGTTGCAGCATCACTCGTAGCTGGATTTATCACAACATCTAATAATATCCCAGACAGATCTGCATCTTTAGAAGTGCCGATAACCAAAAAACAAACAGTTGAAAAAAAGAAGAAAAGTATTGAATCTCCTCTAAAAGTTGAAGGGAGAGCATGGGTAATCAAAAAAGATAATATTGATACAGACATGATTTTCCATAATAGATACCTTTCCATAACAAACATTGATGAGATGGGGCAATATGCCTTTGACAATTTAAAAGACTATGAAAACTTTGCACAACAGGTGAAGAGGGGGGATATAGTAATAGTGGGGAAGAACTTTGGTTGCGGAAGTTCTCGACAACAGGCTGTAGATTGTTTCAAATCTCTGGGAATTGGTGTAATAATAGCGGAATCTTTTGGTGCAATATACGAAAGAAATGCAATTAACAGTGCAATGCCCATAATAATAGCTGAAGAGATAACAAAAAAGATTGATGATAAAGACACCCTATCAGTTGATTTTTTAACTGGAGAGATTAACGACAAGGCACAAGGTAAAACGTATCAGGCAAAGTCATTTTCCAAGGTCCAACGTGAAATCTATGAACGAGGAGGCATGTTAGAGGAGTGATGATATATGGACATGACATTTGCAGAAAAAATTCTTGCTAAATATTCTGGTGAAAAAGAGGTGGTACCTGCTCAGATAGTTACAGTAAAGCCAGACCATCTATTAACTCATGATAATACAGCCCCGATTATTCAGAAGATTAAACCTGAGTTAACAGAATATGGAGTGTACAATAAATCTTTGCCCATAATTGTTCTAGATCATGTAATACCAGCTGCATCTGAAAAAACAGCGAATAATCATAAAATAATTAGGGAATTTGTAAAAAACCATAAGATAGAACATTTTTTTGATGTGGGTTATGGGGTATGTCATCAAATAGTGGTAGAAAAAGGCTTGGCGTTACCAGGAGAACTCCTTCTCGGAAGCGATTCACATACCTGTTCATACGGAGCGGTTGGGGCTTTTTCATCGGGTATCGACAGAACCGAAGCAGCGGCATTAATGCTCACTGGTGAAACATGGTTGAAGGTTCCTAACAGCATAAAGATAACATTGGAAGGTAAATTACAACCCAGTGTCACTGCAAAGGATGTAGTTCTTCACATAATAGGCGATATATCGGCATCTGGTGCCAATTATTGTTCTGTAGAGTTTCATGGAAATATAGAACAATTCTCAGTTGAAGAGAGATTTACCATTGCAAATATGGGAGTTGAAATGGGTGCAAAGAATGCATTTTTCCCAGTTGATAATATTACAACAAAATATCTCAAGTCCATTGGCATCTCTACGTCACAATATACTGCCATTTATCCTGATGAAGATGCATCGTATTCTAAAGAGCTAAAATACAATCTGTCAGATATTACTCCTGTTGTAGCATTGCCTCATAGCGTAGACAATGTGAAAAAGGTCATCGAGGTTGAGGGTTTAGATATCCAACAATGTCTAATCGGGACATGTACCAATGGCAGACTTTCAGACTTTAAGATTGCTGCCCAAATTTTGAAAGGAAAGAAAGTACATCCTAACGTAAGATTGCTTATTCTTCCCTCTTCAAGACAAGTGTATTTAGATGCATTGAAAGAAGGCATAATTGACACGCTTATCGAATCAGGGGGAATACTACTTCCACCAGGTTGTGGTCCATGTCTTGGAGCTCATCAGGGTGTACTGGCACCGAAAGAACGATGTTTGAGTACTGCGAACCGAAATTTTAAGGGACGAATGGGATGTAAAGATGCAGAGATATATCTTGCAAGCCCTGCTACAGTAGCTGTTTCTGCTGTCCATGGTAAGATAACCGACCCACGGAAGGAGGTGCACTAAATGAAGGTCTGGAAATATGATGACAACATAAACACAGATATGCTTTTTCCTGGAAAATACGTGTATACATGTAGTACTCCCGAGGAAATCAAACCTCATCTCTTAGAAGATCTTGATCCTCCCTTTGCTAAAAATGTGAGAGAGGGCGACATCATTCTTGCTGGCAAAAACTTCGGATGCGGAAGCTCCAGAGAACAACCAGTTGTGGGGTTAAAAACAGTTGGAATAGTTGCAGTCGTTGCAGAAAGTTTTGCTCGGATCTTTTACCGTTCATCTATCAATCAAGGACTTCTGCTAATTGAATGTCCCGATGTAGTGAAAGCATATTCTAAAGGAGACAATGTGACCCTTGATATTGAGCATGGAAAAATCATCGTTGGGGAAAAATCCTTTTTTTTCCCAAAACTTCCTGAAGAGATACTATCAATACGAGATGCAGGTGGGCTTCTTCCATATACCAGAGCAAAACTAAAAAAGAAATAGTGTCAAATCAGATTCACAATAGCAATCAAGAACGGATATTCATATACATTTCAACATGTTCTATATCCGCTTCAAGAAAAGTTTCGCCTCTTGTCTTAAACCCACATTTTTTGTAAAAATCAATTATGTATGTTTGGGAATGCAGGCAAATTTCATTATACTTTTTACTTTTACAATAGTTGATAAGATACCCCATTAATTGTTTACCAAATCCTTTTAGTCGATATTCCTTTAAAATTGCAATTCTTTCAAGTTTAGCACATTTATTGATTCTTATTCGCGCACAGCCGATTGGTTTGGCACCAAAAAAAACAATCACATGTTCAGCTTCTGAATCAAGTCCATCAAATTCCAAATCTCTTGAAACATTCTGCTCTTTAACAAAAACCCGGTTTCTTATTTTATTAACCTGCTCCAATTCGTTCTTATTTTTCACTAATCTTATTTCAAGATCGTCCATTATCTATGCAAACATTTTAGCTATAAAAATAAGTTGGGTTGAATTGTTGGAACTATGATTTTATTCTTCGTATACTTCTAAAGTCTCAAAGAACTCAGGCCTAAAATAGTATCCATACTCTGTTTTTTCAATTAAACCCTTTTCCATCCATAAATCAAGCATGTCATCGTAAGACGTGCCCTCGCATTTTTTTCTTTTTATTTTATTTTTCATCTTCATCTCCTCTCCAAAATAACCAATATTGTCATTTTTTATCATGATATCATTTGTCAATAGTATTATTTAAACTTAATGTGTAAAAAAGTCAAAATGAAAAAATTACTAAGGGGAATAAATGATTTATATACGCAACTGATAATAAAATAAAACATAAGATATATGGATATCTGTGTTTTAATAGTGTCACTTTTTCAGTTTATACTTAAGATCTAAGGGATGGGGAAGTGTGGAGGTGGTGGTGAGGAGAGATGGGAAAAAGGGATTACTCCCCCATCCAGAATTATATTATTTTTATAACTATATAAATGTTGTCATATATTTATTGAAAACATCTGATAAGTTTTGAAATTATGATATAATTATTAACTATTATTTGGCAGAAGAAAGTACGTTAAAATAACTAGAAGGGAAGAGGGGGATAAAATATGAAGAAATTTCAACATGAAAAATCTAATTTTCCCTTCCTAGTTAGTACTAAATACCAACAAAAGTTTAAATACATTTTTCGCAGATAAATATGCAATTGAATATACAGATTAGCTATGCAAAAACAATGATTAAATCACGACAGTCTTATTGTTTAAGTTGTTTTATCTGTTTTTATATCTTCAAGTTTTTTCCATTCGGTAACATCGCGAGATATTCCTATGATTCCGAGTATCCTTCCATCTTTGTCATACCTAGGTACTTTAGTAACCGAAAACCATCTCTCTAAGCCATTCGAATCTGTAATTTTCTCCATTTTGTCTATAATTGGTTCACCTGTCTGCAAAATTTTATTATCGTCATCAAATGTTTTTTGGGCTTGATCATGAGGCAGGAAATCAAAATCGGTTTTACCGATCATAGCCCCTGGGTCTACATTCCAATGATCTGCTTTAGATTTATTCACTAAAGCAAATCTATTTTGCTCGTCCTTGAAGTAAACAGAATCTGGGATGATATCCATTAGTGTCTTAAGAATCTCATGTTCTCTTATACGCTTTTGTTCTGTTTCGTTTCGTACTGTAATATCCCGTACAATTAGAATGAAATTATCAACTTCATTATCTTTTTTTATTAGGAAAAAAGAGCTGACTTCAACGTCTAATAACTTTTCCTGCCTGGTTTTTATTTGAGTTGTAAAACTATTTGTTGTTTTCTCTGAAAGTAGCTGTTCAAACTGACTTACAATAATGGGAAGTGATTTTGCAGTGAGAAAGTCCATGCTAAAAAGATTCTTGCCAATTATATCATCCTTTGTTAAATCAAGCATTTCACACAGTTTAGTATTCGCGTCAAGTATATCGCCTCGAGCATCCAAAACAAAAATGCCATCAGTTGCATACTCGAAAAGCCCACGGTATTTCTTTTCGCTTTCCTTTAATCTTTTTTCTGCATTCTTTCTCTCAGTTATATCCCATAGTAGCGCAAACATCACAGGTTTAGCGTCCATTTTGAAAAGAGAGATGCTGCCCTCTACAGGAACATAACTACCATCTTTGCATACACTCTCTGTTTCAATATTGAGACCACCTCGTGCAGCAATTTCATCCTTAAACTCGGACCAATCTATTTCTCTGGATATTATATCATTTAACGACAGACGCAAAAGTTCGTCCCATCTATACCCAAAAAGTTCACATGATTTGTGATTTGCTTCTAAAATCTGCCCTTCAAATGTTGTTAAAAAAGCTGCTGCATTTACCTGTTCAAATAAGGTTTTATATCTTCCATCGACAGCATCAGAATCAATCTTGGGTTCTTTTTCCAGAATATGCTCGTTAGACTCCTCTACCATAAACCATCACGCATGGATATCCCATCTAGTTAGTAACATTAACAAATACAGTTTCGATATTTAAATCTGTGTTATAAATTCTATACCTGTTCAATGGGATGAGTTCATCGAATATAAAAAAACTTATGACTAGATGCCTCTCCTCAAAAAAGTGGGTTAAATCCCGCCCTCAATTTTTCTTTTTTTGCGTTAAAATGTCAGTATGAAAAATCAACACCATATGTTTAAATAATGAGAAGAAAAGAAAGGATAGACTGATGAATGAATTAGTCCCTCTCTATATATTGTTAATTGGTTTCTTCGTGATACTCGGTTTATTGGGAAGTCAATTTTTTTATTATGCCGGGTTTCTTTTGATGGTAAAAAGGATATTCTCTCCACTTTTCAGATTTAAATCCCACTCCCTATCTTTTAATTCCGTGTTATAAAGGTTTCAAATAAAATCCCAACCAAACATTTATTATTGAGTGAAGGATCTTAAAGGAGGGAAATGGAGTTTATATATTCAGATGAAGAAATTTTAATTTTTCTTCCATACGAATGTAAGTATTATTTCATTGGAACGCAATGTGTGTTTTATCTTACTATAAGTTTTGTTATATCCTGTTGTTTTTTCACTTCAAACTTCACATCAAAGAACTGCTTGAGAAGCCACATATTGGTCTGGGTATGATTACTTAGCTCGCTAACCATACATACTGACTCTCCTTCTGCAAGTACCATATATGGTAATATCTGGTCTATCGCAAATGTATCAATCGTAGCTCCCACGTTGATTTCTTTTATAAGTTGATCTGCAGCATTTTCCCCAATTTTTTCAGACGTAACTCCTCTCTCACCAAGAAAGGTTGATCCCACGACAGTACGATCTGATTTAGACCACAATGTTATTCCCGTTCCAGGAGAAAACGATGTCGTTTTATCTACCTCTATGTAAGATCGTATATCGTTTTTTACTGCCATCTCCAGTGCAGCATGTTTCATTCGTTTGCTAATATGATCCGGAAGATTAGCTATATGTACGATACCTTCTATTTTCCTAAAATCTTGCTTTTCTTCTAATTGTAAACGTTGTAGTTTTTTGACAGGATAAATCGTTAAAACAGCTTCTCCACCGCCTTTTGGATAGTAACCGCGTTTTATTAGCTGTGCATCGGTGCTCACACCCATTTTTTGAATCAAAGGTAAAAAAACATGAGTGAAATAATCCCAAGTTGGAGCCCATTTTACATCTGTACCACCGGTCAATTTTATGGTGATAGGTTTTGTAGTGTTTATAGAACTGAGAATGCATGCTTGAAAAACCAATGTCATACTTCCCGCTGTACCAATATCAAAGCTGTATTTTCCTGGTTGAACTTCTCCAGGCAAGAATGTCAATTTAGAAGACCCAATTGATAGACCTTCTATCGCTCCTTTACAAATGGATTTAATACAAGAAATAGCGGTATGATGTTGTGGCCGTATGCCAGTAACAGGGCGATTAGCACGGATATTGTTTATTTCTACGGGTTTTTTTGTAAATGCAGAAAGTGCAAGAGCATATCGTAATATCTGTCCCCCGCCTTCTCCATAAGAACCATCTATTTGAAGCAAAACCTCACCTCTATAAATTTTCTAGAAGCATTTCAAGAGCTGCATTACACGTGCTTTCTTTATTTTGTGATCTATTTCCTGAAAAAATAAATTTTTTAATAGTAACATTTTTTGAACTGGCAATTCCTATGTAAACCAACCCTACAGGTTTTTCTTTGGTTCCACCAGTGGGTCCAGCTATACCTGTTGTAGATATGCCTATGTCTACATTCGACCTTTCTTTTATTCCCATAGCCATGGCTTTTGCTGTCTGTTCACTTACCGCTCCATATTCTTGGAGCGTTTTTTCTGGAACTCCTAACAGTTCTATCTTCGCTTGATTGCTATAGGAAACTATGCCTCTATCAAAATATTCTGAGCTGCCAGATATGTTTGTTAAGGTATGAGCCAATAACCCTCCCGTGCAAGATTCGGCAGTAGCTACTGACAGATGGTGTTTTTTAAGCTTGTCAGAGATTTTATTAAGAAGTTGTCTATCCCTCACAGGAATACCTCAGTTCCTGGATGGGTTCTTCGATATATAAATGGCTATCATCACATACATCAAAAGTTATATATCAAAAATCGATTGAACTTCATTATATCAAATAACTAGTATAGCCCCGTGGTGTAGTGGTTAACATAAGAGACTCTGGATCTCTAGTCACCAGTTCGAATCTGGTCGGGGCTGTATTTTAACCTTTTAGTCACAGGTATGTAGGTGAAGTAATATGGATTCGACAAATAATGTAATCAGGGATTTTATACGGGAGATCATCAATGAGGACCTGAGAACCAATAAGTACGGTGGCCGTGTCCACACAAGATTCCCCCCGGAGCCGAATGGCTATCTCCATATTGGCCATGCTAAGTCCATCTGTCTTAACTTTGGCATCGCTGAGGAGTATAAAGGTCTCTGTAACCTTCGTTTCGATGATACTAATCCCACAAAGGAAGAAGAAGAATACACACAATCAATCATAGAAGATGTCCGGTGGCTCGGGTTTGATTGGGAGGATCGTCTCTTTTTTGCCTCAGATTATTTCGATCAGATGTACGAGTATGCAGTCCAGTTGGCAAAGGATGGAAAAGCCTACGTTGACGACTTAAACGCTAAAGAAATCAATGAGTACCGTGGCACATTAACAAAACCTGGCAGGAATAGTCCATATCGTGATCGTTCTGTGGAGGAAAACCTCGATTTTTTAGAGCGGATGAAGGCCGGTGAGTTTGCTGATGGCGAGAAGGTACTTCGAGCAAAGGTTGACATGGCTCATCCAAACCTTAACATGCGTGATCCAGTAATCTACAGAACGCTACATGCCAGTCATCACCGTACAGGGGATAAATGGTGTATTTATCCTATGTATGACTGGGCACACGGTCTGGAAGACTCTATTGAAGACATTACTCATTCTATCTGCACTCTAGAATTTGAGAACCATCGACCTCTATATGATTGGTTCCTCGATAATCTTGGGGTCTATCATCCTCAGCAGATTGAGTTTGCCCGTCTTAATCTCACTTACACTATAATGAGCAAACGAATGCTTCTGGAGTTGGTCGAAGGTGGACATGTCAGCGGATGGAATGATCCAAGATTGCCCACTATCAGTGGAATGCGCAGACGGGGTTATTCACCTACGGCGATTAGGAATTTCTGCAAACGAATTGGTGTGGCTAAAGTCAACAGCATGGTCGACTTTGATTTTCTTGAGCATTGTATTAGGGATGATTTAAATAAGACTTCTCTCCGGTTCATGGGTGTCCTTCGTCCTCTCAGGGTGGTTATCGATAACTACCCCGAAAATAAGGTAGAAGAGATAGAAGCTATAAATAATCCTGAGGACCCGGAAGCAGGGACACGAAAGGTTCCGTTTTCACGGACGCTGTATATTGAACAAGGGGACTTTATGGAGGAACCTCCTAGGAAGTTTTATCGGTTGGCACCTGGTCGTGAAGTGCGTTTTAGGTATGCTTATTTTGTAACATGCAAGGAAGCAATTAAAGAGGATGATAAAGTGGTAGAGCTTCGATGTACGATCGATCCTGCGACTCGGGGCGGATATGCTCCAGATGGAAGAAAGGTTAAGTCGACAATACACTGGGTTTCATCTGCTCATGCCATCGATGCAGAGGTTCGACTATACGATAGGTTGTTTACAGTGAAGGATCCTGCTGGACGGAAGGATGCTGATTTTAAGGAATTCCTGAATCCAAACTCTCTTGAGATACTAAAGTCGTGCAAAGTTGAACCTACCTTAAGGAATTTGAAACCATTAGACCGATTCCAGTTTGAGCGCTTGGGCTATTTCTGTATAGATCCAGATACAACTGAGAAAAAACTTGTCATTAATAGAACAGTGGGACTCCGTGACACTTGGGCCAAGGTTCAGCAGAAGCAACAAATGA
>JAUWBM010000122.1 GCA_030601705.1 Thermoplasmatota archaeon | reverse complement strand
TCATTTTCTCCTTCATATATTAAATGGTTTCAATGCTGGTCTCAAATCAAACTCAAAGGTTAATTTTGGTGGTTCCATCCATCCTCCATAGGTTAATCCAAATATTATCTTTGGAGCAATTCGAGGTCTGCCCCAATAGTTATGCTCCCAAGTATTTTGACAAAAACGAAAGAAAGCATGTGGAAGATTTCCAATAAATGTATTTGATGAAATGATATTGTCATTGCTCTCATACAAATTTAATCCTCCTGACCATCCAAAAAATGGAAGTTTTAAAATTGCACGATTTCTCATTATTTGATTATGAGATATTGTATTTCCATCAGATTCCTCAAGATTTAATCCTAATCCATTTGTTGAAATATCATTTTTTGTAATTGTATTGTAAGAAGACGCTTCTAGCCAGATACCTATTGTCATATCAATATCAAGTAATTTTGGAAAACCATTCTTTATCGTGTTTTCGGTAATAGAATTATGAGAAGATGATGCAAGTCGAATACCTACATAATTTTGGGTAAATGTACAGTTTGAAATTTCACAATAATGAGAATTCGAAAGTATAATCCCTAAATGCAATTGAGACATTTCAAGATTTGTTAGAAGAATATTATTACAATCAATAAGTGCAATTTGAGCAGCATCATCAATAACCATATTTGATTCGCCATTTAGACATAAAATAGGTTTGCCATTGTTTGTATTTCCTTCGAAGAAATTATTTGCAAAATCTCGTTCCCAAGCAAGAAAAGTTAGGTTAAAAAACGTGTTATTTAAAAATACATTATCTTTTGAAAATCCAACATTAATGCCAGAATCAAATTTATTCCATTTTTTTCCTATTACTGTATTGCCAGAAACAAGATTGTTATCAGATTCATACAGATAGATGCCGGTAAAGTCGAACACGACATTTTCTCCTTCAATTATGAGATTGTTTTCAATTGTGTTATTTGATGAATAATGAAGATATACAGCATTTTCAACATTTAAAAATTTGTTATTGATAATACTACTATTGTCCATATAAAATAATTCAACACCTTTAAATCTATTTTTTATAGTAAAACCACTAAAATATACAAAATCTGAACGAATATCGACAATAATGCCATCTTCGATAAATACATCTTCTCCATCAAGAACTGTTGTTTCTCGATTTTCTCCGATTATATTTAATGATTTGTTAATATTGATGCCTTCTTTATATGGTGAAGAATCATCAAATACAAACACGGTATCCCCATCACTTGCATCATCTATTGCATCCTGTATCTTACTATAATTTCCAGAGCCATTACCACCAACATACAGGGTATTGCCAGAAGAAATAGGCATAGTAATCTGTTTTACGTCTGTAGTGCCAGTTGAAGGGATAACACTCACGCCAAGGAAAAGAACTATCACTCCTACTGCAAGTAGTTTCTTCATTTCACACCTCTATGTCATATGGTTCTTTAGCAGGATGCCAGTCAATATAAATCCATGGAAATTTAATTTCCTGGATAAATATCAGCTGCATACGTCCAAAAATCAGATATGGAAAACGACTTGGTTTATCCCAATAATTTTCATTCCAAATGTTACCTTCAAAAATCATAGAGAGAAGAAGTTGGAAATAGCTGTTTCTACTGTTATTTATAAAATTATTTTTTAATATTTTGTTTTTGTAACCGTAATATAGTAAGATGCCTCCATGTTGGATTAAATCCTTTCCATTATGGCTAATGACATTTCTTGAGATATTATTGTTTGAGCCGACAAGCAATATTCCGCACCAGCGATTCGAAGTGATGTTATTATCTGTGATTTTATTGTTATTTGCCGAACTCAAATATATCCCATAATAATTATTCGAGATGATGTTACCTGAGATACTATTGGCGTTAGAACCATCAATGTCTACACCGTATCGATTATATGATATTATGTTATCCTTTATAGTATTGAAACTGGTATTCCAATGGAGCCATATTCCATAACAATGGGAAATACCACAACTTATTTTGTTACTCGAAATAGTATTGTAATCAGAATATACTGCAATTCCAGCTGTATCCTGTCTACTTTCTTTTATCGTAAAACCACTAATATTTATCCCATCAGCAGAGACATAAACAACATCTCCACTAGCATTGCCATCAATAATCGTAGTATCTCTATCTTCCCCTATTAGTTTGATTGATTTACCTATGTTAATATTTTCATAATACGGTGATGAATCATTATAAACAAATACAGTATCACCATCAGATGCATCATCTATCGCATCCTGTATCTTACTATAGTTCCCCGTTCCATTACCACCAACATATAATATGTTACCAGAATTAGTAGACATAGTAATCTGTTTTACATTGGCATTAATAGATGGTGCAATAGCAACTCCAAGGAAAAGAACTATCACTCCAAACACTAACAGTTTCTTCATATCCTACCACCAGGATTTATTCGAATAAAGAATAACAATAAGAAACCAGGAGTTGATTTAGAAACCAAGGGAGCATTATCAGCCCACACAGCAATAGTAATTAATATCTTACCTAAACCTAAAATAATACCTGTTCTCATAGTAACTTTTTCACCTGGTAATAGAGGTTTTGTTATACCAGATGAATTTCTTCCAATAACAAAACCACCTTCGATTACAATTTTCCAGTTAACATTAAAAGCAGTTTTATTACCTATATTCTGGATACCAAGCGAAATACCGAACATACTTGGTTTATTAATCAATGATAGTATTGTCGTTCCATAAGGTTCCATTAATGGATATCTATCTGTAGCATATTCACAAGGTAAATCATAAGGTGTGTCACCAACTCCATCTGAACCTGGTATATTCTGATTTGAACCCCAGTAGTTATCTATTCCACTATAGTCACTCCAGTAGTTACCACAAGAAGGATAACCATTATCCCAAGAGTTGTTGCATTCATCATTTGCATTCTGTGTGTTGTTTATGAAGTTGTTGTGATAAATGATGTTATTAGACTCATAGAGGATTATGCCATTCTCATTGTTTGATGTTATTTCGTTATTAGTGATGGTGTTGTCTCTAGAACTAGAGAGTCTTAGCCCATACTTATTGTTGTTTTTAATGTTGTTATCGGTTATGGTGTTATTATCAGATTTATAGAGGTTTATGCCATACCCGTTGTTCAAGATGATGTTGCCAGTGATGTTGTTACTAGAACCCTCGAGGAATATGCCCTCATACTGGTTGTTAGAGATAGTGTTATCCGTGATGGTGTTGTAGTCGCTGGAATCCCAAAGGTACATGCCAAACAAGTTGTTCGAGATGATGTTGCCAGTGATGTTGTTACTGCTGGAGTTATAGAGGCTTATGCCCTCCCCATCGTTCGAGCTCGAGTTAATGTAGTTGCCAGTGATGGTGTTGAGGCTGGAATACCCGAGAACGATGCCAGACCCGTCGTTGTTTGTGATGTTGTTGCCTGTGATGATGTTCCTGGAACAACCATAAAGCATTATGCCTCTCGCATTGTCGTTTGATATGTTATTGCCTGTGATGATGTTGTGGTTGCAAGATTCATAGAGTTCGATGCCATTCCAGTTGTTCGAGATGATGTTACCCGAAATGGTGTTGTAGTCGCTGGAATACCAGAGGTTTATGCCATTATCGTTGTTCGAGATGATGTTACCTGTAATGGTGTTGTAGTTTGAACCTATATGAATTCCTGCATGGCGGTAATCGATTTTACTGTTTTGTATGGTAAACCCACTGATATTTACCCAATCAGCATCCCAAGTTAAAACGACATATCCACTTTTATTTCCATCAATGACAGTAGTATTCTTATCCTCGCCTATCAGATTAATCGATTTATGCATTATTTCTACATTCTCATAATACGGCGAAGAATCATCATACACAAACACGGTATCCCCATCACTCGCATCATCAATAGCATCCTGTATCTTACTATAGTTCCCTGGTCCGTTCCCACCGACATACAAAGTATTGCCACCAAAGGACAAGATAGATGATTTTTCTACTATTGTTCCCGATGTCGGCAATACAGCAATAATTAACAGTATGCAAATCGAAATACACACTGTTTTCTTTTTCATTTTATTGCCTCCCGCATATAATCTAATACTTAGGAATAAGTTACTGGATATTCCCCCGGATAAAGATCAAGTATTGTAGGATTAAAATAACACATTTCGTTCACCCAAAACTTGGCATAATCGAAAGATTCTTCTGCAGAATTGATACCGTCTTTGTTTCCCCGAAGATCAGCTGCTCCCCAAAATCCATCTATTAAAAATTCTGAAAAGTAAGATCCATAACAACTCTCATCTTCCTCACAAGACATTAAAACTACTCTATTTTGTGCAGATAATTCCTCAGCTAAACCTTGGGTAAATGATTTAGCATTATAATCCTCAAATATATTCCCAGCAAACATTGGGTTATCATTGAATCCGCCACTAAAACAACTATCTACAATAAGACAAACCCCTTTTGATTGCAATTTACTAAGGAAAAAGTTCAACAGATCATCCCATATAAATGCGTACCATTTATCAAAACCTTCGTACATTATAAGGATTTCATCCGCTCCGTCGTCTTCATCTCTTGGTGGAAGATCTATAGGAATGCCTATCGGACCCTTTAATGGAGAACCATGTGTTGTTAAATATATAAGTGACATATCGTCGCTATCTTCATTTTGGATTAACCAAATGAGTTCGTGTATAAGCCTTTGACCAGTAGCCTTACTTGCAGTAACTTTATGGATGTGATCTGCTTGCCATTGAGGCGAATTAATAAGTACTTCGTAAAGGTTATCTGCAGATATAAGCATTGACGGACGATTTTGATGTGGATTATTTTTATAGACCCCAACTGCAAATATTAAAGCCCAATATTCTGTTTCTTCATTAGTAAAAACTTGGCTGATGTCGGCATTAATATTGGTTGAAAAGGTTATGCCAATCAACAAAGCAATTAAAGCAAAAGTAATTCCTTTCCCAAATAGGGTATTCTTAATCATTGCATTTCTCCCTTGTCTATTCTAATAGATGGCATAATATATAAATGTTTATTACCTTTGAACTGATTTTTTCATCTAAAATGCTGATTCTCTAACTAAAAAGTTAGAAGGAGAAGTCGCTACACCATATTCTTTTGATACAGTAGGAACGAGTAATCCAAGATGTTCTATGTCTTTAATGACATCTTTAGGAATTTTTTTGTTAGAGTCAACCTCTCAAACCTGCGGTTTTATCTTTTTCTGCGCAAAATCTCTGACTAGGTTCCTCCAAATTTCTTGCTCCCATGTCCAACTAAAATCCATCGGTTTCCTCCTTCACAATTATGTGGCAAAATCTGCATTAATGAAACTTTGGCTTAAACTCAAAGGCGTCTATGTAAAAAATGTCCTAAAAATGGTTATCAACAACACGACAATCGGTACGCAAAAAATGGTGGTCCACGTAACTGAGAGCGCAGTCGCTTTTTTATCAATTCCATATGGGACAAGAAACATGTTGGTACTTGTTATTGGGAGAATTGAGTTTATCACTACGACAGCAAACCATTCTTTAGGAATGAGATTCAGAGCTAGAAATATACTAAAAAAAAGAGCTGTTAGCAAAGGAGTAACTATTACAGTAAGGAAAAAAATGCTTCTAACCCCTGACCAATGGTCTCTACTTTTTTTATTGTGCTTTAAACTAAACAGTTTTTTCAGCTCATTGACTTTTAAATCATGAGGATGGATCCCAGTTCCAACATAGTACAGTGCAGCGGGTATTGTGAGGGCGGTAAAAAACTCAAAAATAGTACCCACGTCTCCAAAATTTCTTGGAGTGATACCAGTTATACTGTGTATTACAACTGCTGCTGCTGCAAATGAGAGAAGATACCAGGGAAATAATTTCAGATACCAGGGCAATGCATGTATCTTAGAAGTTCTATCCGACTTTTCGATATCTTTTTTATGTAGATATGAAAGAATGTACGGTATAATCGCGAAAAGAAAGATAGCTCCGATACTCATGTAAATTGCAGCTAGAGTCTCCCATTCTGAGATGGCTAACAGGGTACCGCCGACAAAAGCTGAGCTCCTACCTTGATTCGTTAACACTGTTTTAATAAAATGTCTCTTAGTCACTCCTTGTAGATCCAGTTTATTTGCCTTTAATTTGGCGAATAAATGGGCAAGAACGTACATGAAAAATAAAACTATAACGCAAATGGCTGCAAATATCAGTTCATTTTCACGAAAATCTACTCCTAGGAATATTCTAAAGAGCAAGAGTGGTACAAAAACATAGAGCAAAATAAGCCCGATTTTTTTCATTACCTTATCTATCTTTTGTTCGCCGATAAAACGCGAAAGCAGCAATGTTACAGTGAAACCTACAAGTATCCATGGAAGTGTCCAAAGTCCTTTTATGTATGGTAAAACTGCTTCTAATGTATCGATCATTATTATTTATCCTCTTTAAATAATAAGTTTATCTGATTGATGATGTTTGATTTTCCTGTTTTTGACCGATTAGTCGGATCTGAAGAAATAATGGCTTATAATTATCTTCCTCTTTGCTGATACACTCGTATAAAATTTTCTATAGTTCTATCATACGTTTTTTCTACATCATCCGGGAAAAAACATGCTGGAACTTCACCGCGGGTCCAGTGATATCTCAGACATTCACAACACATGCCTTTTTTATCACAAGGATAGGTACAGTTGCAATCCATTTTGTTCTTTTCTACATTACATTCTACCATACTACACCTCTATTTACCAACTAATTTCTTAAACTCTTCTTCGTTAAGTATTGTAAGTCCTAATTTTTTTGCTTTTTCATATTTTGAGCCAGGTTTTTCACCCACAATCACATAATCCGTGTCTCTACTAGCAGAAGATGAAACAATACCTCCTTTTTGTTTAACAGCATCTGATGCATTTGGACGTGATAGTGATTGCAATCCTCCTGTGAAAACAAATTTCTTTCCTTTTAGTGGCATATCTTCCGTTCTCACAACCTCATGTGTTTTAATTCCAATATTCTTTAGTTTGTTAATAAGTTCGATGTTTTCCTCTGTAGCAAAAAAAGTACCAATCGCCTCCGCTGTTTTATCACCAAGACCATGAATTTCTTTAAGTTCTTCAATATCTACTTTTGCTAGTTTATCAATTGAATTATATTGTGATGCAAGCAATTGAGCGGCATATTTTCC
>JAUWBM010000157.1 GCA_030601705.1 Thermoplasmatota archaeon | reverse complement strand
ATAGATGTTGTAAAATTATCTGTGATAAATAAACCTATTGATTTGGAATTGATAGTAGTTGATATCTATGTGCAGATAGGGCCTGGATGGTGGATATAAAGGAGAATAAATTCAATGCCAGCTTATTCTTCTCCAACAATCTCTTCGCCCTTGAGCATTTTCTTTGCTCCGTTATTTTATTATTATAAAAAACAACACTATAAATCCGCCTATTATTTTCGTAACTTTTTGTACATTCAATGCATCTGCCGATAATGCCGATGGTGAAAATAGGGTCGAATTCTATCCTGTTATTTCCATTTCTAAAGTCCATTTATTCCTCCTAGAAAGCTTTACCTTTTAGCTCCATTCCTTTTTTCCAGTTCTTTCTCGGTCCAGATTAAAGCTTGTTCCAGGGTCATACCCGTCTCTTCCAGCAGTCGCTTCGTTTTCGGATATTTCAATAGGTCCATTTTACATCCCCTCCAGATATTTTCCTACCGCTCTCCTGGCGATACTCGTAATGGAAATATCTTCTTTTGCGCTAATTCCTCTCAACTTTTCATGTTGTGCTTTTGTGAACCTGATAAATATCGGTTGAAATGCAAGGTTCTTTCTCCTAGGTCTACCTCTTTCGTTCATTTTTTTCATAAAAAACAAAATAGAATCACTATATTTAAATAGCGTCACGTTATATTCAAAAAAATGAATGGTCGTTGGTTATATGGTTAAAACAGAAATGACGTTTGATAGGTTAATGAAGAAGCCATGGTACCGGAGTATACTCAATTTAACAGGTGGTTATGAAGAAGGATTGCAACATATGCATTATCGTTATGCATTGCAGAAAGACAACAAAACACCTTTGCATTATAGAAAGAAAATAGAAGATTTTTTTGGAGATTCACTCCAAAAACTTTACGACGGGCATTTGGTGGAAAAAGATTGTATAAAATCATCAACTGGATTGAGTAATTTTCTACAGAAATTGGTAGATCCACCATTTAAGCTACTAACACGAAAAGAAGACGAATACGGGAAATATAGATATTATACTTCACAGAATATC
Source organism: Thermoplasmatota archaeon (assembly GCA_030601705.1). Lineage (GTDB taxonomy): Archaea > Thermoplasmatota > E2 > DHVEG-1 > DHVEG-1 > JAGLML01. The sequence continues at coordinate 3,749 of JAUWBM010000157.1, read as the reverse complement.
AGTGGCGGATTTTTTAAGACATCTGCAGAAAAAGAGATGGATCTGTATCCTATATATGAAATAAACAACATCGAACTTATACTTGGATCGCCCTTTACTATTGATAAGCCGCCGCATCAAACAATCTGCACAGGTTATCTTTTTGGCCTGCCAACTGAAATAGATTTCGGCAGTTATTATACTCCTGGAGAAACTAAAATTATCAAAGAGAGCATATTAAATATTTACGCTAATCTGGTGAAAATCAACAAAGTCAAGCAAGGAAAAGGACGGCCCCTTGTCTCTATTTTCGCTACAGCCGTTACCCTTCCTAAAAAGAATGATTAATTTTATTTTTTCTCCTTTCCATTTTCTAATTTTTCTAATCTCATCTCAACTATCTGTGCTCTCAATTCCTGCATCTGATTTCTAAGTTCCTGTATCTCTTTTAGCTGTTCATGCACTCCTGTAAGATCAGGTTGTGATTCAAAAATAGCAAGGCACGAGTTATACTTGTCATAGGTTTCTTTCAACTTATCAGATTCTCTAAGAAAATCGGTATAGGTAGCATCTAATAAACTTTGATGCCCACCCATAAAATCAATATAGTTTTTGTTGGCTGCTGTGCCTTGAAACGAATGAAACCAGTATTTTCTTAAACAATGAATATGGTATCGATACCTAGGATATTTCAACCTTGGATTATCATCTTTCTGGTTAAATGGATCTCCTGCTTTTTCAAGTAAAGCATTCCAAGAAGATGTAGCTGTCTGGGAACTAAAAGGAAAAACACGTTGTTCTAATGCCGCTACTTTTTCTCTCTCTACTGGCTTTCCATCTTTATGGATAACCCACTTATCGTTTTTCCTTTTGATTTCAAAACCGTCTTTAGCAAGTTGATTTCTTACGAATACTGATTTTTTCATACTATGGATTATGAACCTATGTCTTTCCTTTTGCCATGCATCTAATACTTCTTTTGTTTCTTCTGTGAAAAAAGTGAATCTTTTTCTTGTTGTTTTCGTTATCTCTGGAGAGAGTTTAACCATTCTTTTATCCATGTCTATGTCTTTCCAGGTTATGCTTAATGCTTCGTTTAGTCTGCATCCGGTAGTAGCTAGGAATAATACTAGGGTTTTTATTTTCGGAGTTGAAAGGTGTAATAACCGTTTTAACTGATTAGATGTTGGTATTATGTCATCTGTTAGTGAATAAACCCTTTTTAGTTCATTTCTACTAGATATGTCCTCCCATTCTCTATGTTTAATTTCAACGTCGTTCCTTTCAAGAAATCGTTTTACGCTAGAAACAAAACATTGCTGTGTGCGCGGTGGTAAATTTTCAATTTCTTTGGCTACTTTCCAAATATCTGCTGTATAATCTCCATTCTTTGTAAAATATTTATCAGGATTTTTTACTCCCAGTATTTTGAAATACATGTTTATGTAGGATCGGTATGTTGCCTTGGTTCGTGGTTTTTTCGTGATTTTATCTAAGGTTCTTTCAATCACTTCATATTTTGGTTTGGGTGGTCTGACCATAAGTTTCCCTCAAATTATAAATCAGATAGTTATTTAAAAAACTTTCGTTGCTAACGGTTTTTAAATACAGCTTTAATTAAAAGGGGTGCTATCAAAGTAGTTGCAATAGTTAACAGAATAGTTGCAGCAAGTATTTGATGTTCGACCTTTGGGCTGCTTAATAGCCCATGAGAAATTGCAGAACTTACAATTATCAATGCCAACTCCATTCTCGGAATCATTCCAACTCCTATCTGTAAAGATTCTTTGTTTTTCATACCCGCAAGTTTTGCTCCGATTCCACAGCCCACAATTTTTCCAACAATGGCAACAATAATAATTACTAACGCCAGTAATCCGATAGCAGCAAACGAAGAGAGATCTTGGCTAACCCCCTCCCATAAACTGGCTCCAACCCATACAAAAAACAGCGGAATAAAAAGCCCGTATCCTATGGTCTGTACATCATCTATAATCTTTCTGGATTTTAATGTATGTCCAATGATAAGTCCAGCGACAAATGCACCTATTATTCCTGATATTCCGCTTTTATCAGCAAAAAATGAAAATATAAGAAATACGGCAAGAGAGATACTTAACAAAGCTTTTGGAAGATGTATTTTTTCCCCAAGATCTAAGATTTTATCCATAATTTTTAATCCAAGATATAGGAATATTAAGAAGAAAATAATTATTTTTATCCCTATATAAATTGGCGAATCTATCCCTAAAACAAACGCCAATAAAATAATACCTAAAACATCATCAATTACAGCACCACCAAGAATTGTGGTACCAACATCTGAATCGAGAGCATGCAAGTCCATCAATGTTCTTACCGTTACACCAACTGAAGTAGCTACAAGGATTAGACCGATAACGATGCTATCTTGTTGCGAAAAACCGAAAAACATACCCGCAGCAATACCTAATATTAAAGGTAAAACGATCCCACCGATAGCCACAAACGATGACGGTTTACCCATCTTTTTTAGTTTGGGCAAACTTGTTTGTAACCCTGATATGAAAAGCATGAATAATATTCCTATTTCCGCAAATAGCTTGAACTCCTCAGAATTATAACTCAATTGAGGCAGTGAGAAAGTAAAATTAAAAAAAGAGAAACTCTGTCCAGAAAAAACTACTAATCCCAATCCTCCCAAAATTATACCAGCAATTATTTCACCTATGACTGCAGGCTGTTTGAGTCTGTCAAATATATATCCTAAAAGCCTTGCAAATATGAGGGCTAAGGCAATTAATAATACAACATCAAATACCGTCAGAATCAACCTTCTTTATCTTCTGTTATCGAATGATATTGAGTGGCATCATAATATTTTCTAATCAACTGATGCAGAGTAAGTTCTCCTATTATCTCCTTACCTTCCAATACCGGAAGTCTTCGCAACCGATGTTTTGTCATCTTTTGAAGGACATCGACAATTTTATCATCTTGACTACAGGTGATAAGTCGTACACACATTGTATCTGCTGCGGTTTTTGCTGTACCGTGATGAATCGATTTTATATCGGGCATACCAAACACATACGATGGGAATTTTTTTGGAGCCAGTATTGAAAGAACATCATGTTCTGTTATCACACCTACGAGTTCTTTATTTTCTTTATCTTTTACAACCCAGATGTGGTTTCTTGCGCCCAATATATTTAGGATATTATGGACATCTTCGTTTTCTTCAATTATTGGCAGATCCCATATCCTTTTATCCACCACCTGTTTTACAGTAAGCTCATAGAAATCAGGAATCAATCGTTTTACCATGATAAAACCATAAAGTCCAAAGTTGTATTTAAAAGCTATTAAGGTAAGAGAACTTTCCTTAAAACTCGCCTCTAAGAACAGTTCAAAAATGCGTCCTTGATGATAGAGAATAATAAAAAATTCTCACTAACCACGAGTGGAGAAGGGCACCTTCAATCCTTCTCCATTCTCATTATTTTTTAAATAATAATCTTCTGGGTATTACTATTCATACCAAATATCATCTATTACTATCACGCCAAAAAAAAGAAACAAATAACTGTTTTCGGGTAAATCAGGTTTAAAACGATATAATCAGCCCCAAAAACGATATAAAAATTTTGTAAATGATGGTTTCGATTCAATGACCCCATTTTAAAAAATGAGGTCTCTAAACATTGAATCGAGTGAACTCTCGGAGTTCAAATATTGGTGAATGTGATAGTAAAAGAATATCACAAGAGAGAAACATAAACTTTTACCAC
>JAUWBM010000101.1 GCA_030601705.1 Thermoplasmatota archaeon | reverse complement strand
TAAATGCAAAACGACAAAAGTTCGTCCAATAATAATTCTCTAAATGATCCTCTTCAGAAAATAGTGAAATAGGGGCTGTGCCCCTATAACCCCACATTCCGCTTTCGCTCCCTCGTCAAGCCCTTCACCCCTTTGGGGTTTCGGTCATGCCGCATCCCCGCTCAGCGGATATCAACACGGCAGTATTTGCTGACAGTCATTAATGACAAATACATCATGATGAATTTGCTGATTTCTACAATAATTACTTGATTCCTCCAAATTTTTTAATCCTGTTGACTCATGATGTTCATATCCGCTCCAGAAGCTTCCCTTTGGATATCTTTTACGGAAACCAGGATGCATTTCAAACATTTTTTTAGAAGTATAGGATTTTAACATGATCTCAGCATCTTCTAATGAATACTTTTTTGGGATATTTACTTGAAAATGAACATGATTTCCAGCGAAACCAAAATCACCAAATTCAAATCCAAAACGTTCCAGATCTCGGAATGCCTGAGTACAGGTATTAATATGTGATTGTTTCCTGAAACAATTGAATCTGCATTTTGTTGGAAACATCATGGTCACCCAATTATTTCTTGTGTCACCCACCAGTTTTTTATAGCATCCGCTACTTATAATTTCCATATTATTGATTTCTCCTGTCGCACCTTTATAGGGCACATCCTAAGCAGTGTGTGTCGCGTGCGACAGAAAAATGATATGTAAAATACACTTAGAAAAATATAGACGGCTTCTTCATCTGCGGGTCTTACGCTACGCTACAGACCACGCAGTATTACCAGCCGGGATGGGGATAAATGTTTTTTACCAATGCGTTTTTACCACCCCATTTTCAACACCACTAATTCAACACCCCTCCATTCAACAGAACCCATTTGGAGCTTTGCACATAAAATAAGGAAAAATGGCGATTAAATGTGCAAAATCATGATTTTATGTGCAGAGCAGTTAATTTTAAATAAAATTAAAAAAGAAAAAAAGGGTGAGGGAAATAAATACACCCTTTATGACCGCTTTTTCGTTCAACAGTTATTACCCGTTACTTTCTTTAACACCAATGACGAACGGGCCAAACAAGGTGCACTTAGCAGTTTCCATTGCATCACCAGCTTTCATTGTTAACGCCACCGGACCGAGACCAAGCATAATACCTGATTGAACTTCTACTTCACCACCAGCAGGGATGTTTACTGTTCCCTTAGTGCTTCGTCCAAAGGGGACAAAACCCTCTGCAAGGATTTCCCACGGTAATTCTTCTATTTCATATTCTGCCTTGTTAATTACTTTTATAAATACATATATGTGGAATGGCATAGGTATTATTTCGATGAATATTGGTTGTACAGATTCCGACCAAGCGCAAACGATTTCGTTACTTGCTGAACCCCAATTCGGCATCCCGTCACCATCGAGATCACTGACATATACTTGGGCTTCTTCTAATCCTAGTGAATCTGTTGGATCATGATGGGTCTGTATGCTATCATGTTTATATCGAAGATAGGGTAGCCCGAGCGTTTTTCCGCAGCCGTAGATACGGACGACATGGCCACCACCAGATCCCCATTGGATACCGACTTCGACATCTTGACAGTTTCTAAGTTGTTCTTCAATCCAATCGAAGGTTACTTTGCCGTCGACACTTTCATCTTTTGAGGTTATCCCTGCATGGGTAAAGTCGCCTACTGGGTTGTTGTAGCCAGTGCCCTGATGTTTGTGGACAAGTCTATGACTAAGTCCGTTATCAGCCAGGTATTGGAATTTTCCCTCCATGAGCTCATCTGCCATGACACCGCCTCCACTAGTTCGACTTGCGGCAACTCGGCCCATATACTCATCCAGTTGACCGACTAGGGAATCATCTCCATAAAGACCTATTACGTGATCATGGGGAACCGAGAAAAACGCATTCCGGTTTTCGAGGTATTGAAGGCTGTTTGCCACTCCCATTGGTCCACATTGGTTTTTAGCACATTGTACGTTTTCGTTTTCATTAAGATTAGGTTTTGTATAACCATAGGTGTACCCGGCTGGTATGAATACTAATTCATGGATGTAATCAGGGATAGCGGGAGATATGTCACTGAGACCCTCAGCGTTATAAAGAACAGCGACGACATTGGATTCAGTACGAGGACCATCTTGGAAATACCTAACGGGTTCTGATGAGAGTTCATAATGCAAAGATAACAGTCTGACATCTTGCCCTGGTTTCACCCCGAGGTTGAAAAACATGGATAGTTCGTCCTGGTTTTCTACAATATTGAGAAATTCGTTTTGGATTACCCATCCAGCATCTGTAAAGATGTTGAGGTATCCCTCCTCAGCTTGATGTTGGTATAAAAATTCTTTGACTTTTACTCTTAGGTATCCCCAGTGTGAATCTTTTTGTGTCTCTTCGGTGAACAAAAAATCTACTTGACCAATGGTTAAATAAGGTGGTGCTGGTTCAGATGTTTCATATGAAGCAGCAGAAATAGCGGTTGCAATCAGCAGCGTACAGGCAAATATGCCTATTATTTTCTTTTTCATATCTTATATGCCTCCTTTATTTTTAAAAATTTGGTAAAATTGATATAAATTAGTTAGATTTAAATGTTCCCCTATGAATAATTTTATTGCAACATCTGTAACAAAAGGTTAGTGGGCTGATTTACTCTTTACATCTTTTACAATTAACTCGGCGGCATATCGGGATTTTTTCCTCTAAAATACGATATACCTATATCATTCAGGTTTTGAGCGCGAATTTACTAGTAAAATTATGCACAATAAAATGAGTCAAACAAAGTTTTTTTCATCTAATCTCAGATATTACCGATAAAAATCAATATCTTCTGCAATATTGGAAACCGCTCCAACCACCCAAGATACCACATATTCTGGTTCTTTGGCATAGTGATCTCAAGTTCTGCCCAATCACTCTCAGCATCATATACATCTTTAGCTTTTGCACGTACCATATATGTTCCTTGTTCTTCCCATGTATGCGTTAATATTATTTCATTCCCTGATGCGACAAAATCAGTCCAACCAGTAGATGTGTTGTCTCCCCAGTCAACATAAAAGCAGACATCATGTCCATCAGGATCTACTGCATTGAATGTGTACTCATATTTCTTTCCTGGTTTTCCACTTGTAGATCCATCGATTATTGGTGCTTCAGGTGGTAGATTTTTACTCCATGGTTCCATCAATGGATAATGGTCCTCGTTGTCACCACCAGGAATGGGATAGGGTGTATCGCCAATTCCATCACCATTTGTATCTGTCCCATTGTAGTCATCCCAGTAGTTACCTCCAAGGAGATAGCCATTGTGCCATGTTTTAGTGTTTTCATCATTGGCATTCTGAATGTTACCTAGAAAATTGTTGTGATAGATGCTATTGCTGTTACAGTTGCAACATATCATAATGCCATATTTTTGGTTATTTGTTATTGTATTTTCAATGATTTTGTTATACATATGTTGCCAGCTCATTTTGATGCCATAATATTTATTATTTGAGATTGTGTTATTTATGATATTGTTGTGGTTACAAGGGCCAGGTCCCAATAGACTCCAGTGCAGACCGATACCATCATGGCTATACTGGATAACATTATTAGATATGGTATTATAGGAAGAATTAGCCATATAAATTCCATCGAGACTGTTGTTAGTAATTATGTTGTCAGAAATAACAGTGTCTGATGATAATAGTCTAATTCCATATCTACCATTCCGAGTGGTAAATCCACTGATTCTGACATTATTAACATTAATCCAAACAACATCATCCCCTTCACCACATTCAATAATCGTAGTGGTGAAGTCTTCTCCAATTAAATTAATTGATTTATCCACAACCACATTCTCATAATAAGGTGAACTATCATCGTAGACATAAACAGTATCCCCATCACTCGCATCGTTTATTGCATCCTGTATCTTCGTGTAGTTATTTGGTCCACTGCCACCGACATATAGAGTATTTCCTGAAACTGATGGGAGATATAGCTCTTTTAAGTTTAAACCAATTGATGATGGAATAATACTCATCCCAAGCAATAGAATAATTATTCCAGATGCCAAGACTTGCTTAATCAGAATATTGCCTCCCATATAATATCTATCAGCGATGTGTTATATAAATGTTTATAGTAATGCTATTGCCAGGTATGAACCACATACCTAGCTATAGCCCCAACAGTTGTCTTATAATTGGAAACGCATTTGGAAACCGTTCAAACAGCCAACTAAGCAGGTTAAAGTTGAAATTGAATGGCTGGTTCTTTGGCATAGTGACTTCCAATGTCGCCCAGTCGCTTTCTTCACCATAGATGTCTTTGGCTTTGCAACGGATGGTATAGTCGTCCTTTGCATCCCAGGTATGATTCAATGTTATCTTTATTCCAGATGCAACAAACTCGAGCCATCCAGTACTATCACCGTCTCCCCATTCAATCTTGTAAGCTACATCGTGATTCTCCGGATCAAAGGCAGAAAAATTATACTTATAATCCTCTCCAGCCGTTCCTTCCTTAGGACCAGTGATTGTAGGTTTATCTGGGGGGTTATTTATCCCTGTGGTGAAACTCCAAATATCTCCATATGTTGATAACCCCTGGCTATCCCAAGAGACAATGTACCAATAATACTTCTTAAATAATTCCATGTCACCTAGAGGATCATAAGAAGTTTCAGTCTGATTACTAGACTTCTTGGTAGGTGGATTGATTACACCAAAATACACGTCATATTTCAACGTGTCACCAGGATTGGGATCACTGCCATTCCATTTTAGAATTGCGTCGACTGGTACATTATTCGCTCCGTCTTCTGGTTCGGGATTACTTGGCTCATATGGTAGAAGATTTGCTTGAGTTGTGAAAGTCCATACCGGTCCAGATGCGTTTAACCCATATTCGTCCCACGCGACAATCTTCCAATAATACGTTGTGTTGAATTGGAGTGTCCCAGGAGGATCATACTCAGTATCATTATGATTTGATTTGACCAGCGGCGGGGGACTACTTGTACCGAAATACACATCATAAGTTGTATCGTCACCATCAGGATCCCCACCACTCCAGCTGAGATTAGTGTTAATCGCTACATCTGTTGCGCCGTTCCATGGATTTGGGTTGCTTGGGGTATATGGTGGGTCATTATCTCGTGTTGTGAAATTCCAAATTTGTCCATACGTTGGGTTACCTAATGCATCCCAAACGTCAACCTTCCAATAATAAGTTGTGTCGAATTCAAGATTACCTGGATCATATTCCAAACTAGATTGGTTACTAGAAACTTTTGGTGGAGGAGTGCTATTGCCGAAGCATATATCAAAGGTTTTAGGGTCGGTGCCAACGCCTGCGACAACGCCTGCGGTTTCATCCGTATAATCTGAATCTTCATCAAAAACCGAGGCGATCACCATGGTATTATCCTGAACTATTTTTTCAAATTTATGTCCATAACCATCGGAATGATTCACTCCATCCCAACCAGTGGAATCATCCCATGTACCCCCGGCGCCAATGGCGATGTCCTCATTAAATGCATAATCTAAAAATGCAAAGGTATAAGGATTTCCCTCATTATCTTCCCAACTCATAGACGATTCAATATCGGTTACATACACATGAAGGTGACCGTTATATTGGCTTGCTTCATTATTTGTAACTGAGACATCGATCTCCATCTCTGAAATTGTCCAACTCATAACCTTCTCAAGATTCACAACAGTTGCGCCATCCTCTGGGTCGTTATTAACGGCTCCAAGCCATGTAACATCAAGGGATAGATCTATATCAGCCACGGTCCTTTCTCCACATTTAGTTATACTATAATTATATTTTTCCATAGCACTTTGGATACTAGATGCACCCAGATTCTTCCTATAATCGCCGTCCCAAAACACAGTTGGATAAGCAATAAGACCCAACTCGTTAATCGCTCTTTGATATGCATGGATGTTTTTACTACATACTAATGTAACATAATAGAATGGATGCCATCCGTTTGCGTATATGTTCTTCAATGCTGTATGTGCATAATAACAAGGCACACAACCTGCACGGGTGCCGTATTCTCCAAGAATAGTATGAGAATATGTCCTATCAACGGGCTCGTTATCTATTGATTCTGTTGACGTATTTGTAGATGACATGGTCCCTGCAAATGTAGGAAGCACTAGCATACAAACAATAATTCCTATTAATTTCTTTTTCATTTTTTATTCCCCCTGTCATATTTCTTATAAATTTGATTTTATATAAATGTATGTATCATTATAATATAATATCTTACATTTTAATCTTACCATAGATTAATGCCCCAAAACCTTGCAGCCATGATCAATCCGATGATAATGATGATAACTCCAAAAATCCGCTGCATCCATTTCCCAGCAGTCACATATTTATTCCCAATTTTTCCACGAACACTACTTGTTACAGCGCATAATGGTATAATCGGTATTCCATGTCCAAGACCAAATACAAACAGCAACAATCCCCCGGTAAGTATGGGAATTTTTTGTGAAAGTATGAGAATGAAAACGGGCATCATCAACGATATGGCACATGGGGCCCAGCCAATAGAGAATAAAATGCCCAGGAAAAAGGCACCAATATAAATGGATTTCTTGCTGATTTTTATAAATAAATTACGACCTTTATCCATGATCTTTGGACCAGTTTCACTTTTATCTTTTATTTTCGTAAGTTCTGTTAAAGGTTTAAAAATATTTATTCCCAAAATAATCAGTATAACTCCAGATATTAAATAGAATAAAGTTGAAATTTCTAGAAATATTCCCAAAGATGAAATAATCATACCAAATATAAAAAATACAGAGGACATGCCAAGTGTAAAAATTATACCGATCCATAATCCTTGAATTGATAATTTTTTTGATTTTTTCTCAGTTTCTTTCTGGAGCGTCCCCACATATGAAATCATTGCGATTAATAATGCAATAGAGCAAGGTGTTGCTGCCGTTAGAATTCCAAGTACGAATATTCCCAGAAAAGTGATGCTTTCACTATAACCTCCACCCTTGAATCCCTCCCAATTACCCGACCTAATGTCTGATACATCTTTTGAAAGTGACTCAAATGTTTGGATTCCATCAATTGAGCCTTTTCCAAGGCAATATACATTATACACGCCAACTAAATTAAATTCCTGATTTACGAATACAAGAGTAGGATTAGAAAATGCCCCATCAACTGTCCAATATTCTTGATAAAGTGCAGCGATTGGATATGGGCTAAAATCCTCCACCCAATGCCAGCTAACATTAGCGGCAAAATCACGTTCCGCCATTTCAAAACCACTATCTGAATATGGATTTTTCCTAATATTTATAGTTATAATAGTAACATTAACTTCTGAACTATAGAGTTTTTCGAGCTCTTTAATCTGACTTTTCATTTCTTCAAGACATTCAATGCAAAGTGGAGTTTCAAGCCCGGTGAAATGAAGAATGATCACATCACCCGTATAATCACTTAAAGAAAAATTCACACCATGCTCATCCACTGCGGAAAAAACAATTGCAGAAATTAAATTATTTTCCTCAGCTTCAGCAAAAGGAAAAATAAAAGAACCAATAATCACTAAAAAAAACACCATAGATAATAAAATATTTCCTGATTTCATTTAATCCTCCCACTATTTTCATACCAATAATAAATACCGTCTTTCACCCATTCTTCCATCTCTTCAAAATCAACATCTTGCTCCCAACTATGCCATCCATATACAATACTCCCATTTTGTTCAATCAATGTAAAAACACCAGTTAGAGCAATAATTCCAGGGGGACCATCTGGGTCATACAGATAAGCTTCGTACGATTTCTTTTCAACTGATCCTCCAAGTGCGGCGTCTAAATCATGAAATACAACATGTTCGTTGTATATCTCCGCTAGATTTATCATTCTATCTGCCTGAGGCTGGCAACTAACGCAACCTGTTATATGCACTACAAATAACATACATTCTTTCTCTAATGAATCATTCACCCATGAGAGATGAGTTACTGATTGACCACTATTTGGATTATCAGTTGGGTATTCTATCCAAAAATCATCTTCTCCAGTTCCAACAGAATGCACTGGTGAATAATTCACCAACCAATCCTCATTGTTAGAATCATTATTTGTATCATTAGTGGTACACCCACTCAAGATTAGAATAATAAATATTGAGAAAATTGCTATCAGTAATTTCTTTTGATTCATATTACAATCACCCTTTCATCTCTTTTTATTTGATTATTTTTTTAATTTCATCAACAGTCGGCTTATGACCTTCTATTCTTACCTTACCATCAATAATCACTGCAGGTGTCATCATAACCCCCCGATTGATAATATCCTGAAGGTCCTCAACTTTCACCACTTCTGCTTGAATTCCAAGTTCTTCTACTGCTTTTTTCACAACTTTCTCAGTTGCTCTGCATTTTGCACAACCAGGTCCTAATATCTCAATTTTCATGTTTTTCTAACCCCCAATTGATCCATAAATAAACCCAACACATGTTGCAATTATAACAACAAGAAAAATGAAAACCATAGCTTTTTTAACTCCCATAACTCGACCAATAACAATCATATTGGGAAGGCTAAGTGATGGACCCGCAAGCAACAATGCAAGAGCTGGACCTCCACCCATAAGTCCACTGCTATAACCAAAAAAATTACCAACAATAGCAACCTCCAATAATGTTGGCATATATAATACCGCTCCAATAACTGATGCTAGGAAACACGAAAAGATACTATTCTCACCGATGTATGGGGAAACTGCTATGCCAACAGCAGTACTGGACTCAGAACCAGGGATAAAGAAAGCAGCGACACCACCTATAATGCCAACAATAAACACTCCAATAAGGAGAATAGGCAGTATTTTTTTTGTAAGATCCCATGTTTCCATGCTCCAGTGTTTTACTTCATCTCTTGTATAGTAAAAAATTAAAATAACAGATACAAGAATGGTTAGAAGGTATACAATTGCAAGCTTTGGAACCCATGAAATATATTCAGAACTTGCTGCACCGATAACCAATATCAAAACCAATGATACAAAAAATAATAAAGATATTTTTAGTGGACGATTGCTTTCCGGTTCGTCCTCTCCATTGAACATTGTGTTGTTTTTATTTTCTATGTCATGCTTTCTAAATATTAAAGCCATTAAAAGACCTATAA
>JAUWBM010000189.1 GCA_030601705.1 Thermoplasmatota archaeon | reverse complement strand
CACTAAGATACTTTCTGGTAAAGATATTGTAACTATTGGGAAATCTTTTTTTGATACAGCTAATGCATCCATTCCTTATCATCGAATTTTTAAAATTGTCTATGAAGGAAAGATCGTTTTTGAGAGATGAGTTAAAAACGGCATATCCCGAAAACTATTAACATTTTTGAAGGTTTTTGCAAGCATGTATTTACTATTCTATACCCTATTGCTTAGGGATGGTAGTTTTCCAACGAAATTCCTATGTTCAAAGGAAGAAGTAGGGTTATAATAGTATGTTTTCACTTTGGCATTCCGGCAGGAAATATTTATATAGTATTAGCAAGAGAGTATATCATGTTAGGAAACGGCGGTTGTAATGATATTGAATTGGACCAAGGGAAACATAAAGATTTATACAAGACGGTTAGATATTGCGCAGAGGGCAATTAGAGAAGGAAAGCATGTTGTAACTTTGAAGGATAAGCATCATATTTTTGTAGGACTCAGTTATAGGTAACAAAACCAATATCTTAGTCCACTCATTTTCCAATGAAACTCCCTATGTTTGGGGGAAAAACACCGAAGATACTCCTTTACATATCTATCTGCATACTCATCTGCGAAAAAGACACTTAAAACCATTCTATGATGTATTACCTAACTAGGAAGAGAATGCGAATGGCAAGATAATTCGGTGGTTTGGAAACTACCTAAGCAAATCCTTTTACATCCTCCCCATCCTAGTATTTTTCTAACGAAATTCCCATGTTGCAGGGTAAGAGTGGGGTTATAATGGCTTTTAAACAAGGAGAAGTTATAAAATTGTAGATTGGAGGGGAAAAATGAAAGCAAGGTTCTCCATAAGGTAATTTTTTACTAAAAATCCTCATTTCACAAAAACATAACGCAAAACAATTACTTAGCTACTGATTATAATTAAACCCAAGAGCTTTAAAATACCATATATAACGAATGTGGCTGATATTAATGCGAAAGGGACCAATATCCAATTTTCATGAAGATATAATCTTTCTTCTTTTAATTTAATATTTGAAACTAGTGTAAATACGATGGTGTATATGATAATAAGCAAGGCAAATATTTTTAGTTCTATACCCGAGATAAGAAATAAGATTATCCCGATGGTTACTACTACTACAGTTAGCAAATACATTGCCTGTAATATTTTTTTAGGACCGAAAAAAACTGCAGAAGTTTTTAAACCTACTTTTTTGTCAAATTCGTGGTCAGTTACCACTGTAGGTATATAAAAAATGGAAGCCATAATAAACGTCGCCAGGATCATAACAGGATTCATATTTGCACCGCCTATACTTAATCCTGCGATAAATATTGCCTCGGCTGAAAGCGCATTGCATAGGATATCTCCTATAGGTTTTGTTTTAAATCTCATTGGTGGCATTGAGTAAACATATCCAAATACATCCACAATAAGCATCAGTAAGAAAAAAAAGTAACTTATTAGCCATGCAAATAGAAGAGAAGAAAATAAAAATATCATGCCTATGTATAAAGCCTCTTTTTCGGTAATTTCACCAGTGACAAGCGGCTGATGAGCAAGATTCATATCCTTTGATCTTCCATCATGAAACTTATCTACTTCTTTATCCCCTATTGCATTTATCACAAAACAAAAGCTCATCCAGCAAATAAAGGCAATAAAAGCAAAGATTACATGAAATGGATTGCTTTTTGAAGTTACGCCAAGTCCAAAACCTGCAGAAAGTGGGAAAAGGAATGTTATCCACGCAATTGGTCTGAGCAATCGTATATACTTTGATTTCATATTATTTCACTTAACCAGTTACATCCAAACCATATAAACATACTATTTTATATTAATCACCCCTTTATCAGAACACAATCCAAAACTATTATTATTACAATGATAATTACATGAAATGTTTGTCACTAATAAACAATCAAGTTCATTAAGGGATCAGGATAAAATGAGTCAACTGAATAAAATTACAGATCAGATAAAGATATTAAAAAGTGCACGAGATATTTTAAAAGAAAGATATTCTACATCTGAATTTCATAAAAAGAAGGAAAAACATCCACAATCGGCGATCCCTTCCTCACCTGAAGATGAAGAAATCTATAAACTACTCAATGCAATACAGCAACTCGATAAATGTGTTAAAGAACTGCAGGATGAACAGTTTGAGTTGTTAAAAGAACAAGAATAATTATAGAACATTTCTTCTTATCCCAAACATTGATTTCACTAGTACAATAATTGGGATAATTTCTAACCGTCCTATCCACATGTTAAAAACAAGCATTGTTTTTGCATAAGGAGACATTCCCATAGATGTTATTCCTGTGGAGAGTCCAACGTTTCCCTGAGCTGAACATACTTCAAAGATTACATTTCCCAAAGTTTCTTCTGGGAATATATAAGCTATAACAATCACTCCCACAGAAATTAATATAATCCACATAAATGAAATTATGGCCGCCTCATTAATTAGATCCATGGCATCTTCTCTAGATAATGACTTATCCCCAAGTTTATGAACAAACACCCTTCTGGGAGTTGAAATCGAGCGCTTTATTCTCCAATTAGCTCCTTTGCTAAGAAGTATTGCTCTAAACAGTTTTATGCCCCCCGCAGTTGATCCTGCTGCACCACCAATAACCATTGCAAAAGATAGCATTAACTTTGCAGATTCAGTCCAGCTAGGTATATCTGCTGAGAAAAAACCTGTGCATGTGACAGCTGACACGAATTGAAAACCAGATTCTTTTAACGATAATAGAAAATTGCCCGTATATTGTAGATTGGGATTGTTTAGGTTAACAAAGGTGAGTGCCAACACTCCTAGTATTATTAGGAGTATCATTGCTTGAAATTGGGCATCAGATAAAAACTTCTTGACTCTTCCTTTTAACAAGTCATAGTGCGCAACAAATGCAATAGCGCCAAAAATCATCAAAAAGACGATGGCGATTTGGCTTATTGTTCCAAAACTTAAGATGCTGTCATTTGTAACTGAAAAACCACCGGTTGCTAT
>JAUWBM010000083.1 GCA_030601705.1 Thermoplasmatota archaeon | reverse complement strand
ATAGCAATAAACAACACTGTTGCAACAGTTGTACTTTTCACCAAATTTTTTTTCGCTAAAAAGCATCGTTTCTTCATTTTTAACCTCCCCAAATAAAGGTTTGTTAGAAATTAAACAAGATACTTAAATTTAAATGTTTCGGATAAAATTTTTATTGCAACATCTGTCACAAAAACATGTTCAAAATTCGAGATTTGGCTTTTGACTAATAATATCTTGACTGCTCAGTCAGACGCTATCTTCTATTTTTTACTGTTTCCATCATTTCCTTTCCAAACGGAGTTATTCCATATAAACGTATATTTTTACCTCCGCTCTTTTCTTCAATCACATTGAGGCTAATAAGTGATTCTTCCTTTTTGTACCTGGAGTTCATACCTCTCAAAGCACCTATCACGTTAGAAGATGTGGCTCCAACATTATATGCTATTTCAGAAGTATAGCTATAACTAGGACTGATATCAAAAAGATATTCAGCTACCTTTTTTCGAATATTACTTCTCCTTAGAGCCCTTATAACAAGAGGTCTTTTGATATCAAGAGAGTAATCTGTATTATTGTCTTCCGACATCCCATCCATTTGTTCCCAAAAACGAATGCAGCTTCTTTTTAATAAAGTATTCTCTAACGGATATTTATCTACAGGTACACATGTACAATTACACGTATAACTATCTGCATATCCGACAATACGTATAACTATCTGCATATTCACCTACAGATTCAATTACATATACTTCTGCTGAAAACTGTCTTTATATACCCTACGCTCAGAAAAAAGGTATCGGAACACTAGAAAATGCGGGCGCCGGGATTTTGACCTTAATATGTTAACAAATTTTATGGTTTGTTAGGATATGCTAGGGAAATGATACCGACTGGACGTTTAAATCACACAATCATTTTAAATAATGGTTTGATTGTTATTTGAAAAAGACGTTTTTACTCTATAATAACGCCGAGTAGGAAATTTTGTCGCATATTTACTAGTAAATTGCAGTTACCGTTCTGACGCGATGCCAAAATTAAATGTCTACTAAATCAATCTTTGGCTAAGAGGTGAATAGATTCCAGCAATATCTTCAAAGGTATTCATAACAACACTAATATTAGATTCCATTTTATACGTATGGTCGACAAACCAATCATAATGCTTGGTAAGTTCAGCAAACTCGCGAGCGGGATATCCTTTTAATTCGTTGGAGAGCATTTCATGTCGGATTTTGTCTAATTCTGATAACGCCTCTTTCAAATTTTTAACAATCTTATCAAATTTTTCTCTGTATTTACCTTTAAGCATAGCGTTAATGCCAGGATCTTTACTAAAAATATGTATCTGAGAATCCATGTAAGCAGTAGGCGAGTGTCCCTCTCTGTATTTTCCTAATCTTAAGACATCTATCCTGTCTTCTAGAATAGCATTATCGGCGATAATCCAACACAGATGCCTGGCATACGTGCTGATCTTGTATTTTTTTCCTATTTTTTCAATTAATCCCAGATCCTTTAATTTAGATAGACATTCGCTGAGCCTTTCAGGATTTTTTATGGCATTTTTTTCTTCTAATTTTATCAACTGGTAATCTTTGACTTTATGCTGGGCTAAATATTTGGGTATTTTATCTGCCGTATCTTTGGAGATATAGCCTTTTAATTTTTCTTTTTCTATAAGAAGATAGGCTATATACTTTAGTTCTAATCCATCCTTATACGAGCTTATCACACGGAGGATGTTCATATATTTTGGGTTTCCAAAGACGTTTCTTTCTGTGATCTTTAACATGACAAATACCTATTATTACGCCTTATTAGCGTAATGTCGTAATAGTTAAAAGGGAGGTTGCTATTATAGTTTTTGGCGTTTAAAATGCCATATAAAAAGATAAGAAAAATCCTCCGTGTGAGAGGCATGAGTTTGGCAATCATCATTCTGAAACCGCGGCTTTGCTTTTACGGTCTTGATTATGGAAACCAATTGGGGATTATTTCAAATGGATGCCTGAAAAATAAAACCTTTAAAAAGAGGTGGGATCTGCTCTGACTGATGTATTATCACCCAATACTGAAATTATTGGTGTGCTCTTAAACATCGAGAAAGACAAAGAGAAAAATGTTCTTACCTTTTGCATTACTAAAAAAGTAATGGTTGTTGAAGGCAGCCTTCAAGTAGACTTAAAGAAGTATCTGGGTAAAAAAATTGGTTTGATCAATTTGGGCGACACCTATCGTTTACGGGAGATCAAAAACAGCGAAGGTTCTCAATGATTTGTATCCGGCTCATTTTTGTAAAGGTGTCTCTTCATCGACTGCAAGACCAAAAGGAGATGCCAGGCTGGAGCCTCTTATCCAGGAGGCAGATAAGGGAGAGGTTGCAGGAGAGCAAGTAAGGTTTTTTAAAGCAATGATAAAGCAAATCCTGGATATTGGATAATTTTCTTTGACATCTTGGCTTTAATTGACCTATTTCAGTTCTTTGATTTATTTATATTGCCCTAGCTTAGTTTCGGCTAATAGCCATACCGTAATAGGTTTGTAGAATACCTATAAAGGATTGAAATGGCTGAATTTCGGTTTAATATATAAACCGAAAAACAAAGTTTTTAATTTCAACCTTAATCTGATGAGTTGGCTGTTTGAATGGTTTCCAAATGCGTTTCCGATACTAAGACAACTGCTGGGACTATAACACTACAATCTCCCTTTTTCCTTTTTTAATTCCATAGCGTAATTGTTGAAATGAAATCAATATAAAACCTACTTTGTGCCAATAATCGCTTTACATTTTGGACAAATCAAGATATACCTTTTCTCTTTAATGGGAATACCTGACCCTCTATTACCACCAGCACGTATATTTGATTTACCAACAAACATTCTCATCTTGTTTATTTCAATAATTGGTTTTCCTCCATAATGGCAAAAATTACATTCAACTTCTTTGTCATCATATCGTTTTTTCAAGAACATAATTTACTAGCAATATGTACAGTTTTGTCTATAATATTTCCTGCCAATTTGTTTTTAGCCAGAAGAATTTGTGATACAAGATAGTTTTTCATCTAAAGCATTGGACCACAGTTTGAAGTCCATGGTGTTCCAGTAATAATGGAAAATACTATTATAAAGATTAACCAAGCAATATCCGATAAAACGTCAAGCATATAACATATTGGGAAGTAAGGAAGATAAATTGACCAAATATCTAAAACCCTGTGTTCATCATTATGTTTGGTACTAGAATCAATGAAATCAGGAGTCTCCTTTATGATTTGTAGTATTTCATAGACATTTCCCTCATCATTCTTATCACCTGTATTGGGATGTCGGGTTACAACTCCTACAAATCTGTTGAATATCTCGTCATCCATCTTATTGATTATATTAATAACATTTTGTAATAATACATTTCTATTGTCAGATATTGGAAATCGGATTGCAGTTTCTTCATCCTTCCCAACATAATCACAAGTAAAATCCTTACTATCTTCATCTATAGCCCTGCTACTTCTAACGGTGAATAGTGGTGATGCTTTGGCGATAGTAGAAGATTTAGTGGTTTGATAACCAACTACTCCTGTAAACGACACTAGAATAAGTATTACAACTGCTATGATACTGCCGATGAGTATCTTCTTATTCATATTCTTTCCCCATATATCTCATAAGTGGCATCTTATTTAAGTTTTAGCCAGCAACGGATATTTTATCTGATATGCTGATTCTCTAATTCTATGGATGTATTGCACCTAGTTTTACCAATAAAGCAGAACCAAGGAAGAAGGTGTTCAAAAACCCATAGTTCATCCGAAACCCTGTAAAACCAATACCACCTAAGAATTCTCCACCTAATCCAAAATCTATTTTCAGTAATTGTCCATAAAATTTACCATCCCATTTTTTGACACCAGTTAAACCAATGGCTCGTACCCATCCCTCAGCTGGATAATAAACCGCATGCTGTCCAATCGAAAAGTCTCCAAATACCATTAATCCACATATCTCCACAGGGAAAAAGAAAAAAATTAAGAATAACCAGTTCAAATAAACAGAGAGTAATATGCCTAGCAATGATAAAGGTCCCATGATAAAAGAATTGGTGGTATGCCCTGCTGTCAAACACAGAAGATTGCTATTAGTAATGTTCTGATTTCTACCAATCATTCTCCCTAAAATTTCCATAACCCTTGAATTCTGATACCCACCAGTCACTAATCGTTGTGCCTGTTTTATACTCAAACTACCAAGTAAGCTATATTTATCCAATTCAACGACTGCTTCATTAAATATCTCAACTGTTTCCTCTCTTGTTTCTACCTCATCTAACCTTCTTTCAATATCATCTATCAGTTTTTCTACTTCTTCAGCATCCTCTTTAGTAAGCTTCACAGTATGCGGTTTTACTCCATCTATCCCACATACTTCTGTGGTAATCTCAACCAGTTCACCCTCTTTGCTAACATTGGCATTGATAGATGGTGCAATAGCAAGTCCAAGGAAAAGGACTATCACACAAACTGCTAATAATTTCTTCATATCATACCTCTATGTCATAGGGTTTTCGGGCTGGAAACCAATCTATTTGATAACCAGGTCGATAAATATATATTTTATTTTCAAACCACATATCCCAATAATAAAATTTTGTTTTTACAGCTCCAAATATAGTCTTAAATAAAAAATTAATATTATCATAATAATTCTTAAACCAAAAATTACTTTTAGGATTGAAATACTCAACTTTGTAAAAAGCATGATATTGTGTATTATTTATAAAGTTATTATTTGAGATAACATTAAAGTATGAAAAATCAAGATATATTCCTCTTTTATTATTTTTGATGGAATTTCTATTTACCTTATTACTTTCTCCCATTAAATAAATACCATAATTTGTATTATCTTCAATTTTATTATTATAAATATTATTTGAATCAGACTTGCCTCTATCAAGAATTCCATTATTATTACTTACAATATTGTTATCATAAATTTCATTTCTATGAGCATAACCAAGTAATTCAATTCCATATTTTGAATTATTTTTAATTGTATTATTATTAATCAAATTTCTTTGGGAATCCTGTAATTTTATACCCGTGTCAGTATTATCATAGATTTCATTGGATGAAATCGTATTCTCTGATGAAAAGCCTAGCTGAATTCCGTCCTTTAAATTTGAAATATAGAGATATTTTACAATACATCTTTCACAATTTACAAGAATTACTTGTGATGCATCTGTTGGAATTGTGATTCCATTTTGATTTTTATAAAAATATATTGGCTTTCCATCAGCATTATTATTTTCGATAGAATGGGTTTTCCAAAAATCAATGTCGCTTCCAAAGATAGATATTCCTTTTGAGTTAATAAAATTATTATTCCTGAGGATGTTGTTTGTTGTTTCTTCTAATACTATTGCACCAGATGACGTTAATGTATTATCTTCAATTGTATTACCTGTCGTTTCCCATAATAATTCGATGTTTCCTCCATTTTCAACTTCATTGTTTTTAATAAGGTTATTTAGCCCAGCCTTTACAATGATACTTCCACTTATTATATGATTGTCAATTACAACATCATTTTTCGGATCTCCCCATAAAAAAATGTCACAACCAATGACTGTATTATTTGCAATAATATTTTCTTTATGAATAGCACCACTTTCAATTCCACTATTACAGTCCATAAATACATTATCAGCTATTATATTATAATTTGAACCAATGGTTGTGATAGCAGCTTCTCTATGAGCATAAAAAATATTATTTTTAATGGTGTTATAATGAGTCTTAATGGGATCAGTCCATTGATTATGAAGATAAATTCCACAGTCGTTAGCCCAATCACGTGTATTACAAATAGTGAAACCGCTTAAGTTAATATAATAAGCATTAAAATTCATTGCATGAGCTCTTTTCTCAGCATCAATAATTGTTGAATTTTTATCCTCTCCAATAAGTGTAAGTGTCTTAGGGATATTATGACTTCCATAGTATGTACCATTGTATACATAGATTGTCGTACCATTTTCTGCTAAATCAATTGCAGCTTTTATTGTTGCAAAATGTGTAACATTCCATCCTGGTGTTGTCTCATTGAAATCATCATCAACGTAGAGAGTTTTACTACCTTGGGAAGTTGGAATGACAGATTGTTTTTCCAAATTAAAACCAACAGAAGAAGATATAGACATCCCTATGAACAGAAGGATTACAGCTGTTGCAAGAAATCTTTTCATTCTTCCCCCATTAACCTAAAGATGTTCTACTATATAGGTTTTTAGCCAGAAGAACCTGTTTGTTGAGTACGAATATTATTTCGCTTAATTATTTCTTTCATTCAGTCCACCTCATAAACATACCAAGAAGGACCCCTGGATCCATTTTTCTAATTAATGCATCCTGAGGTGATTCTCCTATCTCCAGCCAGAGGGATCCATGTAACCTTTGATTATACCATTGAAGAAATCCATCAATGTTTTCAAATCTCCATCGATGTTTATCATATTCATACCAGAACCGTTCAAGTTTACCATTCGTCTGAGGATTATTTCTCTTGGAGGGAACATGTTTTATTCCGTTATCCTTCAGGTAATCTTGGAACTTTGATGTACTATTTGGATGATTGGAGAAAAACTCAGTTCCACGATCAGTATTTACATCCCGAATGATAGTATGATATTCAACTGATTTTTCAATAGCATCCTGCATTGTTTTAATGCTATTTTCCATATTAGCATTAGGATATTCCGCTCCTGTAAGTGCATATCTTGATGCATCATCTAACCAGACAATAACATGGGGATGATCCTCTGTTGTTCTATGCCAGTCACCGTGAACCAAAGAAAAACTGTGTTCTCTTTCATACCGGCATCTTTTACGTTTCTTCTGTTTATTAGGATTCGGAAGCGTTCTCTTAGTTTTCAAGAGATAATTGTTTATTTTATGATGAGGTATAATGTACCCTCTTCTTTTGATCTCATGGTAAAGAAGTCGTGCACCAAAACGTGTTTCTTCCCACGCCTTATCAATAATCTCCTTCTCAACATTGGTAAGAGGTTTGCCTTTCGGTCTTCTCTTCGGGTCCAAACAGGGAAACTTCCCTGTTTGTTTATACTCCTTTACCAATTGTTGAACCCTCCTAAGACTTACATCATATTGTCTTGCTACTTTCCATTAGTCCAATCACCAACAGTTACAGAATGTCGACATATGAACTTGATTTTCTTGTCCGTAAGCTTTGTCATCCCTGTAGGTAATTCAAAACGAAATAATTTTCGTACTCTACACCAGAAGAACCTGTTACAAAGTTATTTATATTACGCCGTCTATGAGAATATAAAGGGAGGTAGTACAAAATATGAAAAAACCACATTTTATGAAAGGCATAGTAGTTGGAATTATAGCTTTATTTATCTGCGCTAGTTTTGCACCAAGCATTGGTGGATATTCAGAAGAAATCAATAAAATAGAAGCCAATGTTGTAGATGTTTGTGAATTACAGGAGGATGTGTTAGTAACTTGTCGCACGTTTGGATTTCCTGGAGAACCGTCACAAGAAATTACCATGTCCCCAAGTGATGCGGAACTTTTATACGATAAAATAAAAGTGCTTCAAATTGAAATAGCTTGCGATCCATTATCTGATAAAACACAGCAGTTGCAGCATGAGATCATCACACTTGCTGATGAACATGACCTCCTGCCAGCAGGCTTATCAGCGGAAACACTAAAGTCACGTCTTACACCAACTTTGCGTTCACAACACCCTCGAATTACACTGCCTCGTTTGCAAAATAGGGCGTCTGAAATGTTTTGTAACTACGTTTCCACAGGCTCTGGGACATCATTTCCTATTATTATCCTGCCAAGACTCATACCTATACTTCTCACACCCATCCCAAGATTATTTGTGCGATGGTCAACATTAGAAGGAATGACATCTTGTGGAGGGTTACGTTCTGGGACTGGTTTTATCGCCTATGGTGCACAGAATGGGATAGCACTTGGTTTCTGGGGCATCGGATTTAGCATTTTCCTCCCGCCAGTTATGGCCTACGGGTTATTTGGGTATGCGTTGTTTGCCTCTGTTACTGCAGAGGAAATTGAATTTTGGCCTCCAAATAACTCACCAGTTATATCAAATGAGAACCCATCAAGTGGGACATGGAATGTTCCTGTTTCTCTTTCTGAACTGAGTTTTCAAATTGAGGATGCTGATGGGGATCTCATGAGTTATTCGGTTACAACTGATCCTGATATTGGTTCAGGGAGTGGAAACAACAAGAAAGACGGGGTGTATACCGTGCCAATTAGCGGTCTTGAACATGATAAAACATATAGTTGGACGGTTGAGGTGACAGATGGCAAAGATACTACAATGAAACAGTTTAGCTTCATTACTGAAGCAAAACCGCCGTTTGATCCGTTTGATGAAGGCTGGCAGTATCGCAAAGAGATTAGAATATATCATGCACAAGTTGCTGGAGATCTTGTGAATTTCCCAGTGCTTGTTAGTACTGTTGATTCTGATCTGCGTGATAAAACTCAGGATGATGGCGATGACATATTGTTTATGGCTGATACGGGTGTTGCTACAAAACTGTATCATGAAATCGAACACTATGATGGTTCAACTGGTGAGTTTGTTGCTTGGGTGAATATCCCTAGTGTTTCTGATGATGAAGATACAGTTTTGTATATGTATTATGGTAATCCAGGTTGTAGTAGTCAACAATTCCCTGAAAAAACATGGGATTCTAATTATTGTGGAGTATGGCATTTAAATGATTTTGATGATAGTACAATTAATGATAATTTTGGTACAAACCATGGAACTGTGAGTAATTCAGGAATAATAGGTAATGCAAAAGATTTTGAAAAAACAGAGCAGGACTATATTGAGCTTGTTGATATGCCAGAACCTGCTGATAATTCTATTACTACAGGAACATTTGAAGCATGGTTAAAACCCGAAGAGTTTTGTTCTGCAACAATCATTTGTAAATCTGATAATAACTATGAACCTGATAGAAGATCATATGCATTTCATCTTTATGAGATTGGTACTTTTCAATTTGGTGCAGCACCAGGAACATGGTATCCAGGAGAACGAACCATTACTGCAACAACTGATGATAGCCATGTTACACCTGGTATTTGGCAACAAATAGCTGGAACTGCAGATTTATCAACGAGAATAATTAAATTATATTATAATGGTGAAGAAAAAGAAAGCGCTACTGTAATTAAGGGGGATCCTCCAGAATATTTTTATGATATAGATTTGAATGAGTGGTTTGGAGTACAAAGAGGCGAAGGAGCATTTAATTACTACGATGGAATTTTGGATGAAGTTCGAATATCAAAGATAATACGAAGTGCAGAATGGATTTCAACACAATATAACAATCAGAACGATCCTTCTAGTTTCTTGAGTTTTGGACCTGAGGAAACAGGTCCTTAGTATTTGATAAATTAGGAATAGATGAAAAAAGTTTAGATGGAGGAATAGAATGAATAAAAAAATATTCATTGGAATTATAATAATTTTGTTAATCAATGCTAGTTTTGTCTCGAGCATAGTTGGATATTCAGAAGAAACCACTATAGTAGATACCGCTGTTGCAGATGTTTGTGAAATAAAAGAGGATGTGCTAGTAACTTGTAGCACGTTTGGATTTCCTGGAGAATCGTCACAAGAAATTACCATGTCTCTTAATGATGCAGAGTTTTTATACGAGAAAATAAAAGACCTTCAAATTGAAATAGCTCGTGATCCCTTATCTGATAAAACACAGCAGTTGCAGCATGAGATCATCGCACTTGCTGATGAACATAACCTTCTGCCAGCAGGTTTATCAGTCGAGACACTCCAGTCACGTCTTACACCAACTTTACGTCCACAACACCCGCGAATTACACTGCCTCGTTTACAAAATAGGGCATCTGAATTGTTTTGTAACTACGTTTCCACAGGCTCTGGATCATCATTTCCTATTATTATCCTGCCAAGGCTCATACCTATACTTCTCACACCCATTCCCAGGTTATTCGTGCGGTGGAAAACATCTGAAGGGGTAACATCTTGTGGAGGTTTACGTTCTGGAACTGGTTTTATCGCCTATGGTGCACAGAATGGGATAGCTCTTGGGTTCTGGGGCATCGGATTTAGCATTTTCCTCCCACCAATTATGGCTTATGGGCTATTTGGATATGCATTATATGCTTCTGTCAACGCTGAAGAAATTGAACTTTGGCCGCCGAATTATCCACCAGAGATAACTGCGATCCATCCATTGGATGGGGCTGAGAACGTCCCGATTTCAACCTCTGAATTGAGTTTCCATATAAGTGATTTTAACGAGGACCCGATGAGCTACAGTGTGACCACTACACCTGATATTGGGTCTGGAAGTGGAAATAGCAAACCAGACGGTACTTATACCGTTCCAATTAGCGGTCTGGAGGGCTCTGAGGAATATACGTGGCAAGTGGAGGTTTCCGATGGGGTAAACAATGTTGCTACGGCGTTCACGTTCACGACTGAGCCAGTGGCGCCTATTGTTTCTAATCCGATACCTGAAGACGGTGCAAGGTATGTCCCTGTTGATTTATCTCGGCTAAGCTTCTACCTGAGCGACCCTCAGGGTGATTTGATGGATTACACAGTTGAAACATCCCCTGATATCGGTTCAGGTAGTGGATTTGGAGTTGGTGAAGGAACATATAATATTGATGTTAGTAATCTTGATTTTTCACAGGAATACAAATGGTTTGTTAATGTTACTGACGGAATACATTGGAAACATAAGGTTTTTAGTCTCCAAGCTGACCATAACATGGTGTTTGACCCGTTTGATGAGGGTTGGCAGTACCGTAAAAAAATAACTATTGATCATACTTTAGTTGCTGGTGATCTATCTAATTTCCCGGTTCTAGTTAGTACTGTTGATTCTGATCTTGGTGATAAGGCTCAGGATGATGGAAATGATATTTTGTTTATGGATGGCGATGGTGTTGCCACACGGTTGTATCATGAGATTGAATACTTTGATGATTCATCTGGTGAATTGGTTGCTTGGATGAATGTTACCGATCTCGCTTCTAATCAGGATACCATGTTGTATGTGTATTATGGTAACCCAAGCTGTTGTAGTCAACAGGCTCCTGAAAGGGTGTGGGATTCTGAATATGTTGGTGTTTGGCACATGGGCGAATCAAGTGGAAATATAATTGATTCAACTGGGACAAAAGATGGGGTTGTTGTTGGTTCACCTGATTATCAAGAAAATGGAAAAATTGGTAATTGCATTTATTTTGATGGAGATAATGTCGAATATTTTGATATTGTAGATGAAATATATAAATTCAACTCAGAGGATGTGACGTTGGAGATTTTGGTGTATTTTGTTGAAAACCGCAATATGAATGAACCTCCACTTTATTTTGGGGATAATGATAACCTCCCTTCGTTAGCCATTCATAAGGAACGTTCGGAAGGTCCTGGTGGTAGCGCTGGAAAGCTTTTTTCTCATAATCGATTTAGCCAAGAAGGTGACATTGCGTGGTCAGCCGAAGGAGGAGATACACATGTTGGACATTGGATTTATCTTGTTGGTCGGTTTGAAAGAGGAGTAGAAACATCTCTCTGGATTAACGGACAGAAGGAACCAGATGTCGCCAACACCTGCAATAATAATGATCTGAATGGTGCATCTCAATTTCTTGCTCGTATAGGTAGGGCAGGAGTTGGTGGAGGGTCTTATATGCCAAATTCAGCACATATCTATCTTGATGAAGTTCGTGTCTCCAAAACTATAGCACGTAGTGGTGCGTGGCTTTCAACAAGTCATAACAATCATGACGATCCCTCAAGTTTCTTGAGTTTTGGACCTGAGGAAACAGGTCCTTAGTTTAGAAATTATAAGGGATCTAGAATTTGGGGAGAAAAGATTGAAAAGTAAAATAGTTGGTTAAAATCAATTTTCCTGACTGGATCCCTCCTTAACTGC
>JAUWBM010000131.1 GCA_030601705.1 Thermoplasmatota archaeon | reverse complement strand
TGCACCACCTATGCCCCCAACAAAATGATCATATCCTGGTGCAATATCGGTAACCAAAGGACCAAGAACAAAATAGGGAGCTTCATTTGTTACTGTTTTCATTACCTGTATGTTTGATTGAATATCATTAAGAGGCATATGTCCAGGTCCTTCTACCATGGCTTGAACACCTTTTTCCCGCGCTCGCTCGATAAGTTCTCCTATAATAAGCAATTCTTGGAACTTTGCTCGATCGTTGGAATCATATATAGCTCCAGATCTCATGCCGTCTCCAAGACTGAGTGTTACATCGTATCTACTTGCAATTTCAAGCAGATAGTCAAAGTTCTTGTACAGTGGATTTTCTTGCTCATGATGTAATATCCACGCCATGTGAAACGACCCACCTCGTGAAACCATAGGGATAAGACGTTTTTGTCTTCTTAGCCGTTCCACACTTACTTTGGTTACGCCAACATGTACGACTGCAAAATCAACACCCTGTTTCGCTTGATGCTCAAATATATTAAACATATCATCTTCAGTCATGTCAACAATGGCACCATATTTCTCGATAGCCTCAATCCCTACTTGATAGATAGGGACTGTACCAAACGGTATGTTCGCTGTTTTGAGAAGAGATGCACGGATCTGATCGAGATCTCCCCCTGTTGATAGATCCATAACGGCATGGGCACCCGATTCCATGGAAACCTTTGCCTTCTCAATTTCTTCGTTAATATCACAATGTTCCATAGAAGTTCCAATGTTTGCATTTACCTTGACTCTTAATCTTTTCCCAATGCCTAAAGAGTTTGGAGAATGAATTGGATTGAAAGGAATAACAATCTTGCCTGAGGCAACCCTCCTTCTGATTATTTCCGCATCTATGTTTTCATTTTTAGCAACATTTTTGATTTGCTCAGTTATTTTTCCCTTTTTCGCCTCAGATATCTGTGTCATGTCAGGCACCTAATCAATTTATCATATATATACTATATTAGTTCTCCGCAAAGCTCTCTAAAAGACTCCGAGAACGATTCTTTTACGTTCTCATTCTCCCTTTTTTATTTTCAAGATTTAGGTTCTGTTTTTCTTTCCCTCTTATCCTTTAACTTTTGGGGTTCTAGGGGTATTCCCCTAGTCCTCCCCTTTTTTGAAGGGGAGGCTGTGCATCAGCACAGGGAGGGGTTATCTTGTTGAGTGTAACGAAACAAGATGTAATTTTTCCTCTTCAACCGGAAGTCGATTTTTCACTGGATTTGCTTAGAAATGAATATGGTGCGATAAGAAGTCGATTTGTAAGAGGTTGTTATTTTTCTGGAGATATTGTTTTATCTGATGTCGTTGATTTATTTAAAGAATGGAAAAACGATGCTGAATATTTTATTTTAAGGGGGACGCTAGAACACACACAGAAGAGTTTTAATTCTGTGAATGATTGTGTTGTTTCACAATATATTTATCGTTTTATAAAAGCAAGTAAAAGAGGGAATGATGTTTATCGTTATCTAGTGAATGAAAAATTAAAACCTCTTGATAAAATAAGAAACATTACATTCTTTAAAGACGATTGGGGGGAGAAAAACACCAAGTTTTTATTCGTAACATTAACTTATGATACCAAGAAATGTGATGTTGAAACGGCATGGAAAAATATCGGTAATGAATATCATTTATTTTATACTAAACTACATAAGGAATATGGAGATTTTGAGTTTTTTAGAACGTGGGAATCAACTAAAAACTTTTATCCCCATGTGCATATTTTGATAGGGTTTAAAGACACATCATTTCCCGTATTCATTCATACAGATAAAAAAGGCAAACGTTCCTTTCGTATTCCAAGACAGGATAAAGATAAAATCTCTTCATTCTGGCATTCTAATATTGATGTTAGAGGGATTGATAACACAGGGAATGCGATTAAGGAATTAACGAAATATGTCACTAAAGACTTGTGTAGCGATAAGGGCAATAAAACCAATGCTATGATTTGGATGTTTAGGAAACAATCTTATGCTATTTCTAAAGGATTTGTTGATTTGATAGATACCAATTTCGGTAAGGAAATCGATGTTAGCGAACCGAGTAATTCCGACTTGATAAAAGACGTAATGTGTAATTGCAACCAAGATGTTAAAAATTGGGAATTTATCGGCATTTTGAGGGGTGAACAATTAGGATTTTCTAGCGAAATGTGGGTTGTTGAAGTGAAAAAACCTCCTCCAAAGGTTGTTGATATGTTGATTTATGAATATAATCGATGGAATGCACTACATCGAGGTAGATATTAGTTATGATACACTTCTATTATTGCAAACTTTGTCATAAGGCATACTCGGTTGTTGCATATCTCAAGAAGATATACAAAAAGGTGTCTTATAATTGCCCATTTTGTCATAAAGGAAAGGTTGTTAGAGTGAGATAAATAGTTTCATAGCCAGAGACCTACTGTTCAGTCTTATGGTGTTTAATTTATGGTGTTAACTTTATGGTGGTAGAATGAATTTGCAAACATTTATCTTAATCTTGATGATAAAAAATGGGAAAACTTGTTAATGCAAAGCTATTAAAAATCAGTATGAACCAGATGCTTAATTTATTTCTTCAAACTCACCATTCTCTTTATTTTTCCTTGCATTATCCCAAGTGAAACATTTGCCATTCATAGAAATATATACTCCATATGGTAAAGTTTGGACAAATGCCAAAGCACTACCTAAATTAAACAAACCATCGGAACTACCAAATGCATAAGGTATTATTGCACCTGTTAGTACTATGGTTTTATCTTTGATTGTTTGTCCTAAGATTTTTGCTGTTTCTACCATTTTATCTGTACCATGTGTAATTAGAATGTTATTGTCTTCAGATTTTTGACATTCTTTCATTATAAGGTTAATATCAGAATCAGTTATCCGCAGACTATCTATCATTAAAAAATTCTGAATTTTTATATCTAATCTAGATCTTCCTAATTTTAACATTTCAGGTACATGTGTTTTATCAAAAAATAACTCACCGGTTAATTCGTTATATTCTTTATCGAATGTTCCACCTGTAATTAAAATTTTAATTTTCATAAGATTAAACTGATTTTACAACCTGCAACCAAAACCTATAATCCATTGAGGCTATCTGTCTTGGTGTATATTCTTTTCCACGAATTATTATAAAGACCTCATCTGCTCTTCCTTCTTTTTCCATTTTTTCTAACCATTTTTCTGGTGTTAATTTCATGAAGTATCACCTCAAAGCGTATGAACACTATGCTTATTCTATGGAAATTGTAACCAAAGACCCTAGCGAATAAACATTTATAAATATTATTGTTTTGTCCAATAAAATTTTCTGTTTTCGGACAATTAACGTTAATATTTGAAATATTTACAATAAATGTCCAAATTGATAAAAAAAATCAAATTATTACGACAAAATAAGGACAAAGTAAGAATTATTAATAAGAAAAACGTACTTTCATCAGAAATTAAATTGGAGAAATTTGATATAACAACCAAAATTCAATAACCACAGATTCAACAGTACGGAAAAAACAATATTTACCACCATGTTTTGAACACCATAAATTAAACACCATAAGACTGAACAGTAGGGCCAGAGAGACTATAAAAATTATCTGCGAGCTGTTAATTTGGGATATCTGATTTAAGGTTCAGCCTTTATTTTTGTGTTGCCAGAGGTTTTAAAAAATGAGCTGTGTAGAGCTGTTAATTTGGGATATCCTAATTTAAGGTTTAACCTTTATTTTTGTGTTGCCAGAGGTTTACATTTGTCAACATGTTCATATATTAGTGAGAGGGAGGTGTGCATACCATTAGGCTACATGTGTTTGTGCCTTTAAGCTGTGTTTCTGTGAAGATTTAAAAGCGGAAAGGTTGTCTACCACTGTTGGATGACAAACTGTAGACAATCTGTGGACAAATTGAGGACAAACTGTAGACAGTAGTTTTGTAGAACTTTTCATATTGTGAATATATTTAGGGCATATATTTACACAGAATGGCTTTTATTTTACACAGAACGGCGTTTATTTCACACAGAATGGCTTATATGTTACACCTCCTCCTCCTACTACTACTACTAGTTGTATATATTGGTTGTATATATTACAGTAGTAACATTTATAAAGGATGTATGCTATAGGGTATTCCAATGACAAACAATAATCGAATTAGTGCAAGGATAACTCCTGAGATGAAAGAAAAACTCATAGAGTTACAAAACAAGACAGGTTCTACTCTTACTGAAACAATCGAGAATGTGATTGATAATGGGCTTAACTATACGGGTATTCCCCACTCTAATAATGCTATAACAGATGATTATTCTCTTAATGATTTGGTTCGTGAAGTCGGAGAAATCCGAAAGCGTGGATACAATGAGGGATATGTTGATTGTTTGAATGATAAAAAAGACAACCCCAATGCTTTATCTTTTATTGGTGGCACGGATACCCCAGAGAAAAAAGACAACGAAGAGAAAGAAGATGATGATGATGAGGACGAAGAGGATGAATACGAATGTCCATGTGGTGCAGTATTTGATACTCCTGTTGACTTTTGTACAGAATGTGGTGAAGAGTTGACTTGGGATGACGATGAAGAAGAAGGTTGGTTGTCTAGTCTTATTAATTGGAATAATGGGGGATAAATGACATTTTTTGATAGTCAGAAATACGGTTGTTTGACGCTTATTACCCTGTGTGTTACACGGGGTTTGATTGAAATAATTTTGAGGGTTGTTGGTCTATAAAGGAGATGAAATAAAAATGGGTACACGGCAAAAGGAACCTTTTTATACCCCATGTTACTATATTTATAATGCAGGATAACGGTCTCTTCTTTGAAGGGGTTAAAGTCCGTGTACCCGCACATCTTTCCCCTTCTCCGTTACCTTCTGCCTCTGAAGCAATTATTCATTTTATTTTTTATAAGATTCCTGATGCCCAACCAAATGGTTGGGAATTCGCTGGTTTTTTAACCAACGAGGGGAATGAAATCAAAACAAAGACTATCGCAGAGACATTCGGGGGTTAAGGAGTCTTATAAAAACATTCAAAGTAAAAGTACTGTTAGTGGTAACGTTAATGTTAATTTCGTTTTTGAAACAAATATTTTTATAAGTCATTCAAACGATTCTATTTTGTCTCAGAATTTGAGACAGGGGGCTGAATACCAAGAAAGAAAATTAAATATTTCTGAATCTGCAAAAGGAAGCGAGACAATGAATGACATTCTGCAAAGATATAAGAAACATCTTTGCGGAGAATACGCTAACAGGAATACAAGAAAAAACAAGTGTTCATGTGTAAAAAATTTCTTGAAATTCACTGACGATGCCGTAAGTAAAGAAAGTTTATTGAAATGGCGACAATGGGCAAATGGACATTATACGCATAATTCATTGAATGCTAATTTACAAAGAATCAATGAGTTTCTAAAATGGCTTGACAAACCAGACGACTTTAAAATGAAGCTTATCGGTTGGGTAGATGCAAATAAAAGTGCGTTAACAGAAAATGAAATTGAGCAATTGAAAAATGGTATAGATAAGTCTGAACTAAAACTGATATTCTATTTGTTATTTGACGGTATACGGAGACCAGCCGAACTTATCAATATAAAAGTATGTGATAAGAGAAAAGATGAACTTTATCTTTATGAAACGAAAACTGGAAACCATCATATTGTTTTGAGTTTGGAAACTCAGAAAGCATGGAATGACTATTTGAAAGAACGACCAACGCCTAAACCTAAATACAAAGATTATCTGTTGATTCAAAAAGATTTTCAATATGTGGGAGAAAAATTCCATACTCCTCAGGCGATTGCTAAGAAAATTAAAAAATTAGGCAAGAAAATCGGATTGATACAAAGTATATCCCCTTATACAATAAAGAGAACAGCAATTACTTTACGATTAGACCCCAATAGCAAATATTACGTTGGAAATGCAAAAATAGTTCAAACATTGGCTTCTCATAAAGATTTGAGTCAGACATATAAATATGACCGTACAACAGATAACGATATTAGAAAATACTTCCAGAACCAAATCAATTCACCAAAAAACCAAATCAATTCATCAAAGAAACGAACCGATTCACAAGACAACCAAATCAATCCATCATATTAATACTTTCAATCTTTAACTTCCGCTATTGGATGATACTGGGTAGCGTTATAGTATTTTCTAATCAACTGATGCAAGGTAAGTTCTCCAATTATCTTTTTATCTTCCAATACGGGAAGTCGTCTTAACCTATGAATTGTCATCTTCTCTAGGATGTCGACAATTTTATCATTAGGCCCACAAGATATCACTTTACGATGCATAATATCCTCTGCCGTCTTCACAGTTCCATGCTGAATCGACCGTATATCGGGCATCCCAAATACATAAGACGGAAATTCTTTTGGAGCCAGTATCGAAAGGGCGTCATGTTCTGT
>JAUWBM010000017.1 GCA_030601705.1 Thermoplasmatota archaeon | reverse complement strand
TTTTCTTTCCTTCTACCTTAATGCTAACGATTATATTTCCTATCTCTTTTAATCCCTCTGTTGCTATGCTTGCCTTTTTGATAACTGCTTTTGCAGTTGGATCATTTTCCATAAATTCAATGGGAAAGGATGTTTCATCTGTTATCTTTATATCCTGAAAGCCTGCCTCTTTTATCGCTTCCAAATACTTATCTTTCATGATTGCACCTGAAATACAACCAACATATGCTGCAACAGAGTTTTTTATGATATCGGGGAGCTCTTTTAACAAGACAATATCTGATACCATCAGCCTTCCACCAGGTTTGATGACCCTAAACGCTTCTTTAAAAACTTTTGCTTTATTAGGTGAGAGATTAATGACACAGTTCGAAATGACTACATCAACAGAATTATCGGTAGCAGGTATCTTTTCAATCTCCCCTAACCTAAATTCTACATTTTCGTAATTGCCTTTTTCGGCGTTTTCTCTAGCTTTCTCAATCATCTCTGGCGTCATATCCACGCCGATAACTTTCCCCTGCCCCCCAACTTTGTTTGCTGCAAGGAAACAATCGAAACCAGCACCAGAGCCAAGATCAAGAACGGTTTCACCTTGTTGTAAGGATGCAAGAGCAATAGGATTTCCACACCCAAGACCAAGGTTTGCCCCTTCTGGAACCGATTTAAGTTCTTCCTCAGTATACCCTATATCTTTACTGATATCCTCGGCCTTATTGGCATACTCACAACAAGAACTGATAGGAGCATAGCAAGATTTTTTCTTTTTAACTATATCTGCATATCCCTCTCTTACCTTTTTTTTAATTTCTTTTTCCTTCATCTTAATCCTCTTAACAAATGTTAATAAATTAACTATGTAGTGATATTTAAAAGTTTTTTGCCCTTATTTGAAAAATTATATATAATTTCGAAGGGTGATAATTTCTTTTTATCCTGTGGAAAATATTAATAACCAACAGGAAAATATAAATAGTTAACGCTTGTTAATAATTCAGGGAAAAAATATGAAGACAAACAATAGAGTAAGTAAAATTATAAGGGCTAGCATAACGATACTTTTGGTAGTTTCGTTATTTACTACTATGGCAATAGGGGATTTCGACGAAAAAATTACTATAAAAAACAAACATCCAGTTAATCAATCTTTATTTTTTGCAGAAATCGAATTCTATCTATATGTAGGTGAAGGATGTAGTTGCGATCCAATAGAGAATGTACCAATAGTTGCATATGGACTAGATACAGATCATAACGACTCAAATATTACTAATGAGGACGGGTTTTGTATTCTTGAACTAGAGATTGATTCTAATTATAGAGTTACTATTGAAGACGAAAACGAAGAGTTTCAAACCATTATGTTTGATTTTCTGATAGTTGATGATCAAACATTTACATTTCATCTACAGGATGTAGATGACCCCGTTTCACAAAACTTCCCATTGTTGCATAATCTATTACAAAGAATTGAAATATCTATAAAATCATTAAATTGAGCATTTTTGAAATGGAGTCAAAGCAGGAGCTACTAGATCAGGCCTATCGTCTTGCGTTTAAATATGAAGCGGAGTTGGGTAGTTGTCCCCAATGTGTTTTAGCTGCGATTAAAGAAACATTGGATATTGGAGATGAAAATATTTTCAAATCCGCTGATGCACTAGCCGGGGGGACCTCTTTATCTTCAAAAGGAACATGTGGTGCTTTGGTAGGAGGGATGCTTGCCATAAGTTCTATTTTCGGCAGAGAATATGATGACTTTAAGGATGGAAAAAAGAAACGACGTATATTCAAATATGCAAAAATTTTGTATGATCGTTTTGTAGACGAATATGATTCTCCTCTTTGCTGTGATGTTCAAAAGAAGATATTTGGTAGATCATTTAACCTGATGGACTCCATAGAGTATGAGGAATTTGAAAGAGCGGGAGCTCATGTTGATAAATGTCCAACTGTTTCTGGGAATGCAGCCAGATGGACTGTTGAAATAATCTTAAACGAAATGAAAAAATGAAAGAAAATGCCTCTAAAACCCCCGTGTTTCTCTCTGAACACAAGTTTAAGACATATTACCTTTTAGTTTCAAAACAAGCGAGGACTTCTTTTGCTTTTTCCCATGCTTCCATTGGTTTCAGTCCTTCTCGCGTATACTCCAAAAATAGTTCCCGAAGTTGCTTTTTGTATTTGTCTGTCTCTCCTGATTTTACGTAGGATGCTATGCTTTTTATCCATTCTGGATCGTTTTCTTTTCTACCCTGCAGCATTTTTTTCTCCAATCTAACATGTTATACTTTGTTACTAATGTTATATATAATTATCATGCCAAAATGTCAAAATGGAAAAAATAACATTATAGTCTATGCTTATCTGAACATAGAACATTGGCTTAAAAACTAGGAAGAGAGAGGTAAAAAGAATCAGATGAGTATATGGAGATAAGTATGCAACGAATCGTGATGGTGGTTGATATATGATTATTCATTTTCGGTAACTTTCTTCATTTCTTCTCCTGCCATCTTATCCAATTCTTTGTCTATACCCTGTTCTTTGGCAACTTCTGACATTTCAGCAAGTATTTGTTCCCACAAAACTTCTTGTTCCAATGCGTAGTACCACATATCAAGTTTTTTTGATCCATCTACTTTCCTGAAATCATTTAAAAATTCCTTTTTATCTTCTTCATTCATTTATGATCCTATCCTAGTAATTTGAATATGCTATTGTTTTATAAACCTGTTTTTTTCCTCACTATCTCATGATTCTCCTGTTATGCAAGAAGTTTGCATAGAGAAAGGGTGTGGGTAAACTAAAGCTGAGGAAAGTAAGAGATCTTAACCAAGTGAGGTCATCTAAGTTTTCGGATAATATACGCCTTGCAATTATGGCAAACACCCTGAGATATCTCATTCATTGTGGCCATTTTTCTTCCACATGCCCAACAAAGGAAAGCCCCCTCATCAATCACTTCAGTCATAGATGCCCTGCAATTATTACAGCTGCCCAAATCTATCTCATTAATTGTAAATAATTGTTTTCCACAATTACAACAAAATAGTTTTTCTGCTTCCATCATCTCTTCCTAAACATATTGTTCTGCTTTGAAAACTATTTAAATGTAGTGTGTCAAAATGTCAAAATGAAAACTTACTTTCATAACACTTCTTTTCCCTCTAAATAAAGGGTTTTCGTTAAAAAGTAGTGTTTTAAGATATTATACTGTAAGAGTGATATTGTAAAGTTAGGTAATCGCCAGCTTAAAAAAGAATCTTACCTACCTCAAATCCTTTCTTTTACAAAATTAACTAGTTGTTCCTTAGTAAAAGGTTTTTGTAAAAAGGATTCAGTTTCGCCAGTAGTTAACTTTGAATTAGGCTTCATTGGGAAAAGAGCCGTTTTATTACTACAAGGCATCGGTGTATTAATTAAAATCAAATCAAAGGTTTCTTCTTTTTCCATGAGTTCTAATGCCTGACGACTATTACTTGCGGTAACAACATCTACTTCGTCACTCTCTAGAAAAGTTTTTACCTTTTCTAAAACAGCAACTTCGTCATCAACTATCATTATAGTTTTTATTATTTTCACCCGTATATCAAATAATGCTTACTAAACTTAAAACTTTCTTTTTTAGGAAACTTTAAATTATATGTACATTTTACATCAAATTGACATGATAAGTCGGGAAGAGAGCTTTAAGTTATTGAACAAGTATCTCAAAAATGAGAATCTGATAAAACACTCTCTAGCAGTAGAAGCAATATTAAAAGAAATGGCGAAAAAACTGGGAGAAGATGAAGAACTATGGGCATTGACTGGCTTGCTTCATGATCTTGATTATGAGTATGCCAAAGAGAATCCAGAAAAACATGCAACGCTTACTGCCCAAATTTTAGAGGGGTTGGTATCAAAAGACGTAGTAAATGCCATTAAATCTCATAATTATCAACATACCATGCAGACTCCTGAAACTTCACTTGATAAATCCCTTATTGCTGCAGATGCAGTTTCCGGCCTTGTTATTGCAACAGCACTTATTGTGCCATCAAAAAAACTCTCTAACGTTGAGCTAAAAACACTGATTAACAAATTTAAAGACATATCCTTTGCAAAAGGATGCAACAGAAAAAAAATCGCGCTTTGCACAGATGTTGGAATGGAAATTGACAGGTTTCTTGAACTGAGTCTCCACGCTATAAAAAGGATTTCGGATACATTAGGGCTTTAGTTACAGCAACTTTAATAACATAAGTATTGTATAGATGAGTGATTGTGTGAATAGAAACAGCAGGAACAGAAGTGGTCTAACCAAAAGAAATGAAGGAGAATATATACGGTTACAGTTACCAAAAAAACATAAAAAAGAAATGTTTGCAATTGCAGATAGGCTTATGGGTGGATCTAGAATCAATGCTGTTTGTGAAGATGGCAAATCGAGGATGGCACGTATACCCGGCAAAATGAAAAGAAGGGCGAGGGTACGTGCAGGAGATCTGCTTATAATAAAACCTTGGGAGATACAAAACGAAAAAGCCGATGTTGTGTATAGATACACAAGAACCCAGGCAAGCACCCTTAGTAGAAGAAAATTATTACCAGAGGAAATTGATGTCTTCTGAGTTTTTTTTAGATGAAAAATGGATTAAAAAGCTAGATCGGCAAATAAGGGACATAATTGACAGAGTAGGCCTTGATAGAAAAACACTCGATGAAGTTTTTGATAAGTCTACACTTCTTAGCCTTGGTAAACTTATTTCTGACAAGGTAATTGAGTATTTGGATTTTCCAATCTCTACAGGAAAAGAAGCAAATATTTTTAGAGGTGTTACACCAGATAAAAAATTTGTTGCAATTAAAATATACCGTACTTCTAATCTAACGTTTAAACATATATCAAAGTATATTGATGGAGATCCCCGTTTCATATGCATCAATAAAACCCGCAGAGGGGTTATTTACGAGTGGGCAAAAAAGGAGTTTAAGAATCTAGAAAGACTAAAGAAAGCAAAAGTTAGGGCCCCCACCCCCATAAAAAAAACTAATAATATATTAGTAATGGAATATATAGGGAATTCAGAAAAACCGGCTCCTTTGCTAAAAGATGTAGAGTTAAAGGATCCGGAAAAAATATTTGATGAATTACTTACCTTCATTTCACGCATGTATAGGAGAGCAGAATTGGTACATGCAGACTTAAGCGCTTATAATGTACTAATGTATAAAGATAAACCCTACGTAATAGACGTTGGTCAGGGAGTACTCTTGGAGCATCCGTCATCACTTGAGTTTCTTAAAAGAGATATTCACAATACTGTACGATATTTCAGTAAATTTGGTATAAAAAAAGATGAGGAAGAAATTTTTGAACGCGTTATTAAAAAAAGTGATTAGCATGAAATATCTAAAAATTCCGAAAGCGCGGATTGGTGCTCTCGTCGGCCATAATGGGGAGACAAAGAAAATGATTGAAGAGATGGCGAAGCTACATATAGAGATTGATTCTGTTGAGGGAGAAGCAATTATTGATGAACGCAAGGCAAAAGATCCTCTCTTAGGTTTACAAGTAGAAGGTGTTATACGTGCTATCGGGCGCGGATTTTCTCCAGAACATGCCATGCGATTATTCAAAGAAGATACCGATTTTTTTGTATTTGACATTCATGACTACGTTGGAAAAAAAGTCACACATGTAAGAAGACTAAAAAGCAGAATCATTGGTAGAAACGGAAAAACGAAACATCTTATGGAAAGTTTAACTGGAGCAGATATCTCGATATATGGACACACCGTGTCGGTTATCGCAGATTTTGAATCTATTGACATAGCTAAAAAAGCGATAGATATGTTGCTGAGTGGCAGCAAACATTCCAACGTTTACAGGTTTGTTGAAAGAGAAATGAAAAAACTAAGAAGGGAACAAAGATTTTGATTCTAACAGACAATCTTTCAATATACCTTCATAGAGGAAATCACCCAAAGTTTTAATTATGGAAAAGGATAATTCCTGTTAAGTGTGAAATGATGGAAGATGATCTAACTTTACTAGGCGTTATTCCTTCCGATAGAAAGAAACTGGAGAACATGGGAATAACAAAACTTGAACAGATTGCAATAATGTCGGTATCTTCGTTGGGGATGGGGGGCAGCAAAGGAAATATGTTGATACAGCGAGCGCGCAATATCTTGGCAAACGAAAATATAATAGACATCGGAATAATAAACGAAGACCTCATTGAGATAACAGTTGAAAGAACAGATAAGGCTGTTATCAAATCGGTTTTGAATGTGCTTGATGTATATTCAGTTGGATGGGGTAATGCCGCATTAAAAGTTGAAGGGAATGTTTTAAAACTTTCGAGAAAATCGCAGGCATTTAACAAAGTTATCAGTAAAGCTGGATTTCTTCAGGAAATAATAGAATCTAAAAAGCTCGAAGAACGTGAAAAGAGCGGTATTTTTTTGCCTGATGAAGAACTGAGAGAATTTGCTAGGAAAAGGGGTTTCAAAGGCTTCTGGGAGAATGTCTTTCAGGAGATACGCGGTAATGACATAATGAAGGAAAGTATTGCAACAAGTATGTTTTCAACATTTGAAGAACCCGTACATTCTTTAATAATTGGAGAGCCGGGCAGTAGCAAAACAATGGCAAAGGAAATAATAGGAGAGCAATTTTCTGATATTACAAATATCGGTGCAAACACGACACGATCAGGACTTGTCTGTCATTTGGGAACCGGCGATCTTGGTGCACTCCCACATTCCAATAGAAAGCTAGTGTTAGTTGATGAGTTCGATAAAATCCCCGGCGAAGATATTGAGTATTGTTATGAGCTGTTATCGAATGGCAAATGTAGTGTCCATTCTGCGAAACTGCATCAAAATATTGAAAGCGAGTTTATTATGATAGCGTTTGCAAATCCACGGTCAAAGGTATTTGGGAAGCACGCACTCTCGGATATCGGCTTGTCTCCGCTCCTCACAAGCAGATGTGCGCTTATCGTTAAAGTACAGAACATAACTAAGGAAGAAAGAATTGGCCTGTTCCATAAAAAGTTCTATGGTAGAGGGGAGATAAAAGAAAAGCACGAATATTACGATCAATGGGTAAAACTTGCAAGAACGTATGAACCAGAAATTACTGCTTCCGAAAAAACAGTAGAAAAATACATACATGATGTAAATGAGATTGTTGAAAGATATTATAATACAACGTTACGAAGGGATCTTCGTATGTCAGATTATATCCGGAGAATACCATTCGCAATCGCTCGATCATCATTTTCCTCTGTGGATGATAATGTTGTTCGAGAGGCGGGGAGAATAGTAAAAGAATCGATTGAAACATGGGTGTGAGGTGATACAATATCCCTTACGATAGATATAAAAGAAGTTTCCACCATCGCCAAGGATTTTATCAAAACATACGTTAGTAATTCAAGATGTAAACGTGTTGTATTGGGGCTATCTGGTGGCGTTGATTCAGCTGTTGCAGCAGTACTATGCAAAGAAGCGTTAGGAAAAGACAATGTTCTTTGCGTCTTTATGCCAGATGAAACTACACCAGAAGACGATATAAAACACTGTGAGAGTTTGGTAAAAAAATTTGGTATAAAATGTATGCAAATTGACATAACGTCGATTGTCAATCAAATTCAAATAGTGTGTTTGGAAAAACCAGATAAAATAACCTTGGCAAATATAAAAACCAGAGTGAGAATGATTCTCCTTTATGAATATGCAAATGAAATGAAAAGCCTTGTCTGCGGAACGTCGAACAAATCAGAATTATTAATTGGATATTTTACAAAATATGGAGATGGCGGG
This sequence comes from Thermoplasmatota archaeon, assembly GCA_030601705.1. GTDB lineage: Archaea > Thermoplasmatota > E2 > DHVEG-1 > DHVEG-1 > JAGLML01. The sequence continues at coordinate 26,067 of JAUWBM010000017.1, read as the reverse complement.
GTTGATTTTCAAGCATTGGGTGATCTTTACAAAACCCAAGTGTATCAATTAGCAGAATTTCTCAAACTACCAAAATCACTTCTTTCCAAATCACCAACAGCAGGGTTATGGATAGGGCAAACTGATGAACAAGAATTGGGAATGAGTTATGAGACGTTAGACAAGATTCTCCATGGATTGGAACAGAAACTAGATATTAAAGAAATACAAAAGATTGCAAACGTTAAAAAATCAGATGTTGAGCGGATACGGCAAATGATAATTAAAAGCCAACATAAAAGAAGGGTACCTCTCATTCTAAAGATAGGGTTAAGAACGCCTGGTCTTGATTGGCGTGCACCCGTTCAAGAAGGGTAAAAAGATAAAATCGAAAAGTTTAGTAAAACTATTTGCCAACAAGAACAAGATAGATTTCTCCTGATTAGACTTTTTCTGAGGTGTCCAGCTTGAATCCTTGCTTGGAATGATTTTTTCATTCCACTATATTTGAATGAAAAAAATGTATTATTTTACTGCCAATTTGTTTTTAGCTAGAAGCATCCATGAATATTAAGCATTACAGTTTATTAAAAGTGTGAATTTATAAAATCAATAATGGATATTATAATAAATAATAAAAATAAAAAAATTATAGCAATCAAGCAAATCATATAATTGGAACCTATCGTAAAACACATCCCTATACATTCAGTAGGGAGAGCTTCAGTTGCTAATTTCGTTTGTTTACTTTCAATAACGTCTCGTTTTATTTTACTTGGATTAAACTTTAATTGGTGAAGAGATAGAACAATTTCTTCTGTAGTATATCCTTGAAAACCATCTTTATCATGGAGATGTTCAATAATTAAATCTACAAACCTATCAAATGATTTATCATCCATCATTTTGATACTGTTGACAAACTTTTCAACCAATTCTGATTTATAAGTCCTTTCAGGTAAATGTATTTTAATTTCTTTCCCCTTTCCAACATAATCGCAAGTAAAATCTTTGATTTCTTTATCTATCGCCCTTTGTGTCCTTATACTGAACAATGGAGAGTTTATTGCAGAATTAGATTTAACACTACTATACCCAACTACAGAAGTAAATGACACCAGAACCAGTATTACAACTGCTATGACACTGCCGATGAGTATCTTCTTATTCATATTCTTTCCCCATATTAATAATGCAGAACTGATATATTTGTTTGTCTATTGAATTATTTATTAGAAAAACTTCCACACAATGATTTCTTTGGATGTACTTTTGCCAGTGTTATCATATGCTATAACTTTGATATTATGTCGGAAGAATGCAGGCTCATTCCACAAATAACTATAGGGTTCTGAGCTATCGTTCTCTTTTATATCATTGTCAACTAAAAATTCGACTCTATTTATTCCATATTCTTTATTTGTTGCATCTGCTTCAATAGTTATCTTTCCGATAAGAATGGGTAGGAAGAACGGTAGAATCTTATTATCCCTAATGTAGATTGCCTCTTCAGGCTTTGTAATTTTCATCTGCGTTTTAAGATTGAGACTCAATGTTGGATCACCGCATACAACCATTCCATAATACCATTCCTTTTCCCACTGCAAAAAGGGTGCCTGGGCATCAAACCATTCACAAAAAGCCTCGCCAATACTCTTTCTTTCACTGAGAGGTCCTGTAAAGTCGTCAAAGTTTAGCATACTGCCACTCTTTGAAGAAGCAATGGTAATCAACCCATAGGTCGTATGGAAAATATATGCTCCTGCCAAGTAGTTTTCATCAGTGAACCGACCAGGTCCACATGCGAAAAGATTATAGAACAATACAGGAGGGTCACGATTCTGTACGTCCTCTGAAAGCACCCAATCGCCATGGTCAAAGAAAACGCCAATATCAAATGGGCAACCATTCCCAATGCCTCGTTCCCAATTACCGAAGGGGGCAGGATCGCCCTCACTTGGTGTGACATTCGCTTCATCGCCAAGATAATCGGTGCTCAATCGAGTAGCCGGATCAGGATTAGTGTAAGGACCATTTACAAGCCAGGTGCCAATATGGGCAATTGGCGTTGGTTCGGGATCGTATGTAAGACCTTCTATGGCACTGCCATTGGGCAAACAGAAACGAGCACTGAAGCCATGACTGCCCATCCATTCAGAAATCTTTATGAGCAATCTGTTTTCGCCAGACTGAAGAGTAACATTTACCTTTGCCATATCAGCTTCAAAACCACCATATCGGTTATCATATGAGACTTCGGCACCATTCAACCATACCCGTGCTCCATCGTCGTAACCCATCCAGAGTTGACATGATGTACCAACATCAGCATTTACTCTGACAAAAGCATAGCAGACACCGAAATCTGCATTATTGCAATAATCAGCCATATCTATATAGGGGTTACCAGAATCATATGTTGTCCATGTTTTACCACCCATAATGTCGCCATCATCTGGATTCACAGAAGCTTCATTTACACCAAGATAGTTCGTAGTTAGGTAATCCCAGAAATTACCTGATACATCCTGATGAAAACCATTGAGTAACCAACTGCGGATGAATTCGGCCTCTCCTCCATGTGATTCAGGGTCGTTTATTTGATACTCTAGATCATCAAATGTAATATAGTTTGTGTCGGTGAAATGCGCGGAGAACTTGTAATCTCCACCTCTTTGACTTATTTTGCATAACATCTGATTCCATCCTTCATTCAAAGTCACATCCACCTCGTAAGCATCCTGATACCAACCTCCATATCTATCATTGGTGTAAATATTGTCTCCATTCAACCAGATCTTGATGCCATCATCGCTACCTAGTAATAACTTGGCCGATCGACTGGTTGGACTATAGACGTATATATGGGCATAGCTAGCGGATTCGGTAGGACGTCTACCAAAATGATGTCCACCTGAATAACTATGCGCGCAAACCTGGACGAAATGCTGCCCTAAGTCCATTTGGTCTAGGTAGTCCTCCCCTGTAGTAAAGTAACCGTAATCGTGTCGAGCAACATCATTTCCGTAGATAAGATCCAGGTGCACATCCATGTCATACCAGTCCTCGTCGACATATTCCAGTCCCCGCCATGGCTGCTCCAACTCATCAGAACGATATGCATGAACCTTAGCTAAATATTCATTAACCATAGTAGCTTCAGTATCATAAGTTAGCGTATAAGCATAAATACGACCGACATACACCTCAGGACCCATATCACCATCACCGGCAGTATGAATCTCATAAACACCATCCAAGTCATTATCTTCCCAGTTTCCATCAAGATCCATATAAAACAAATCACAGGGAAAAACCGATCCTGAAACTTCAGCCCAAGCAGCTGTAATATCTCCAACGAGGACAATACCAGTACTTCCCGAATTATAACGTTGAGTTATCCATTCTTTGATTTCTTCGGGCGTACCACCTAAAACTGTTTGAAGAAACACCGGGTGGCCTTCTGCTTCCAGATCATCGATGTATTGGTTTAGAGCCACAGTTATCTTCAGATACAAGCCAGTATCAACCAGTATTGATATAGAGTTTTCTAAATGTTCTAGTGGATCTATTCCATTTCCGGGTGTTGAAAACTGAGCAGGAACAAGAGGATGTCTGTTAAGATATTCGTTATAAGTTCCAGGCAGTTCACCATTTGGAGAAAACCATTGCAACTTTGATATAAATCGACCGTCCTGATTGCCGGAATCATCAGATATAGTCGATGACTTTGAAGACATCTCAAAACTACCATCATTTATGATTGCATCATTTTTTATCGATGTTGTTTCACCTTGTATTGCAAATGGAGGCATTATAGAAATTACAACACTTATGATTATGATTAAGCTTAGTCCTTTTTTTATCAAAATTACACCTCAGTATTATTGCTGCCCAAGTGTTACATTAATATTTGTATTATTTAATCTTTTCGTTTATTTTTATATAAAAAAAATTATATTGCAGACAACAGTAATCATTGGAATATAAATTTCTTCCCAGTTATTTTTTCATATGCCTCTTTATATTTTCTTTGGGTTTCCGTTATAACCTCGTCTGGCAACTGTGGAGGAGTAGAATTTTTATCCCATCCCGTAGAATTTAGATAATCTCGTACAAACTGCTTATCAAAACTTGGCTGAGACTTTCCAGGTTCGTATTTATCCGCAGGCCAGAAACGAGATGAATCAGGAGTTAATAACTCATCAATCAGTATTATTTCGCTATTTAACAGTCCAAATTCAAACTTTGTATCTGCAATGATTATTCCTCGTTTTTGTGCATACTCTGAAGCAGTCTTGTATACGTTCAAAGAAAACTCTTCAAGCTGTTCTGCAACACCTCCTCCAACTAATTCTTTCATTTTCTCAAACGAGATATTAATGTCATGTCCTGTTTCAGCTTTGGTAGAGGGAGTAAATAATGGTTCATCAAACTGCTCCGATTCTTGCAAACCACCAGATTGTTTTATTCTACATACTGTTCCGTCTTTTTTGTATGATTTCCATGCTGAACCAGAGATATAACCTCTTACTATACATTCAATAGGAATAACCTTGGTTTTTTTAGCTAACATGGTCCTATGTTCAAGGTATTTGTCGTAATCCTGCAGTTCATCTGGAAAGTCATTAAGTTCTGTAGAGATCAAATGGTTGTTCACAATGTCCTTTGTATAATCAAACCAGAATTTAGATAGTTGGGTAAGGCAGGCGCCTTTTGATGGTATTGGGCTGGAAAGTACATAGTCAAAAGCAGATATTCTATCTGTCGTTATTATGAGCAGTTTATCGCCAAGATCGTAGATATCTCGGACTTTTCCCCTATTTAATACATTTAAAGGTAAATCAGTTTGCGTCACGATATCAGAAATCATATTGTTCTCCTTCGGGCCTATGATACCCTAACTCCTATCTTCACTTTTTTATCGGTTACAACTGTATTATTCTTACTTTTAAGTGGTTTTCCATTGTATACAACCTCTTGTTTATCCCCTATAGTCATTATCACTTGTTTGAAATCATCAAATTCTAAAACTGAAACAGGTTCTCTTGGTATTCCTTCTACGAATATCTCTGCCCCTGGAGTTGCATCTTTTGGATCGAGAAGAGAGACATCGCCCTGATCATCTTCTGCTGCAAGCAACATTCCCTTAGATTGTATACCTCTAATTGTTGCAGATTTAAGATTTGTTACAATTATGATAGATTTTCCATTGAGTTCTTCTTTTGAGTAACACGGCTTTATCCCTGCAACTATGATTCGCTTTCCAAGAGGGCCCAGGTCTAGTTGCATTAAATATAATTTATCTGCCTGTGGATGATCTTTTACATCAATAACTTTCGCAACACGTAAATCAAGTTTTGAAAACGGATCAGCTTCTTCAACGATATCTTCTAAAACAAGTTTTTTAAACAAGGGCGCTGGTTTTTCTAGAGGTGTTCCTTCTTTTAACTCAGATAGTGCATCATCCCAGCTCTTGATAGAATCTGTGTTCCCCAGCATTTTCCAGATAGCATCTGAAGAGAACGGCAGGTATGGTGCCATAAATACAGCTAAAGCCTGAACAAGTTTAAAACATATATGCAAAACAGAACCACATCTTTCTTTATCATTTTTTATCAGATTCCACGGTTGGTTCTGATCAAAATAAAAATTCCCGAACTGCGCTAGACTCATCACAGTTCTAAGACCTTTCTTAAAACTACATTTTTCTATGGCATCACTAGCTGTCCCAGATATCTCCTCTATTTTTTTGATTGCTTGCTTGTCTAAATCATCTAGTGTTCCCTGACTTGGTATTTCGCCAAAATTTTTCTGTGTGAATGTGACGACCCTGTGAATAAAGTTGCCATACGTCCCAACAATTTCATCATTGTTTTTTGCCACAAAATCATCCCATGTCCAGTTAGTATCCTTATTCTCTGGCATATTTATTGAAAGATAGTACCGTACCGCATCAGCATCAAACTTTTCTAGAATATCTGAAACAAAAATGCCTAACCCTCTACTTTTTGAAAATTGTTCCCCTTTTAGACACAGGTATTCATTGGCGGGGATATCATACGGCAAATTCAATGCCTCATCGTAACCCATAAGCATGGATGGCCAAATCAAACTGTGGAATGGAATGTTATCCTTTGCAAGAAAATAGTAATGCTTTGCCTGCTTATTTTTCCACCATTCTTCCCATTTATTGGGATACCCTAAACTCTGTGACCATTCTTTGCTCGCAGATAGATAGCCTGTAACAGCATCAAACCAGACATAGATTCGTTTACCTTCAAACCCTTCAACTGGAACTTTTATGCCCCATGCCATATCTCTTGTTATTGCTTTATCTTTCAATCCGTTCTTTAGCCAGTTGTAGGTAAATTTCAGTACGCTTGGTTTCCAGTATTTTTTATCTTTCATCCAATCAAGCAGTTTTGGTTCAAATTTACTCAATGCAAGAAACAGATGATCACTTGTCCTTCTTTCAGGCGTGCTTCCACAAATTTTACATTTTACGTCGAGAAGCTCTTGGGAATCTAGTATCTTCCCGCATTCATCACATTGATCGCCCCTAGTCTTTTCATTACCGCAGTACGGGCATGTACCCTCTACATATCTATCCGGCAAAAAACGGTTACAACTGTTGCAATAAAACGCGTCCACATTTTTTTTGTATATGTAGCCTTTTTCGTAGAGAGTTGAGAAAACATCCTGCACAATTTTTTCATGATTTTCAGTGGTTGTACGTGTAAAAAGATCAAAAGAAATGTCTAATTGTCTCATATTTTCAGTATGCTCTTTGTTATATCTGTCTACAATAGTCTGTGGTGTTGTTTTTTCCTTTTCTGCAGTAATGGTAATAGGCGTACCATGTTCGTCACTTCCTGAAACCATTAAAACGTCTCGTCCTTTCATTCTGTTATATCTTGCGAAGATATCTGCCGGAAGATAGCAACCAGCAATATGTCCAAGATGTAATGAACCATTTGCATATGGCCAAGCTACGCCGATGAATATTTTGTCACTCATGGGAAAACCTCAACATGAATACTAAACACAACATTTAAATATGACGTAAACCTCTATACTATTATTCAATAATTAACTTAAGGAAAATGGCACTTAATAAATAATGTACTCTCATATTGAGATTTAAATAATCAATTGCTCAAGTGATATATGTAAAATTATAGGCAGATGAAGAGCAAATGCCCACTATTCTGCTGTAGAAGCAGAATAAGGTGCTATTTTTAAAAAAGTTGATGTAATGAGGTGAAAATAATGGTAATTGATCCATCTACTACAAAATATATGATTAAGGCTACTATTAAAGCGGACGGGGTGATTGAAAAATCAGATGTCGTAGGAGCGATATTTGGTCAAACTGAAGGTCTTCTTGGAGAAGAATTAGATTTAAGAGAATTACAACGATCTGCACGAGTGGGAAGAATAGAAGTTGAATTAGAATCAAAAAACGGTAAAAGCGAAGGTACAATAATATTACCTACATCACTTGACAAGGTAGAAACTGTCATTCTTGCTGCTGCTTTTGAAAGCATAGATAGAGTAGGTCCCTGTAAAGCAGTTATTTCAGTAGAAGAAGTCGAAGACGTACGAGTATCAAGAAGAAAACATGTTATAGATAGAGCTAAAGAACTGCTAAGTGAAGTAATGGAAAAGAGCAAAATTGACGGAGAGAGTATTGCAGATAATGTTAGACAAGCAGTCCAAGTTGAAGAAATCACGAACTACGGTCCCGACCACTGTCCAGCTGGACCCAATATTGAAAAAAGCGATGCCATTGTTATCGTCGAAGGCAGAAGAGATGTGCTCAATCTTTTGAAATATGGTATAAAAAATGTCATTGCTGTGGGTGGGACCAATGTTCCTAAAACAGTTGCTGACTTGAGCAAAGAAAAAATTACAACTATCTTTGTTGATGGAGATAGGGGCGGTGAGCTTATCCTTAAAGAGCTGTTGCAAGTGGCAGATGTAGATTTTGTTGCCAGGGCACCTCAAACAAGAGAAGTCGAAGAGATTCCTCAGAAGCTTATCATGAAGTCATTAAAAAACAAAATACCAAAAGAGCAATATATGGATATGTATAACATAAAGATAGGAAGAGATAAAAAAACAAATGGAGATAAGTCTCAAAAAACTAAGAGGGAATTCTTCTCTAGACCGAAAGAAAGAAAGGAAGATGAGGATAAGATCGTTACTGATAAACAGAAAAGTTACAAATCTATCCTTAACGAAATTTCAGGCTCCCTCAAAGCAGTACTACTTGATGAAAACGGAAAAGAATTGAAGAAAATACCTGTCAGAGAGTTAACGGACGAGATCAAGAAGGGCGAAAAGACCGCTACAATAGTATTTGATGGCATTGTTACGCAACGTCTCTTGGATATTGCAAACAATAAAAACGTGAAAGAGATTATAGGTATCAAAATGGGCAATGTCATAAAAATGCCTAAATCTGTAAAGGTTCTCACAAAAGGTGATTTCCAGTGACGCTAACCTAATTGTGTTAATGTGGCCGACATTGACACTGTCTAACAAACGTAGAAAAAATATAAAAAGTCTATATAGTATTCTAAAAATGGTGGGTCGTTATAATGCAAAAGGATGAGCTTATACAACTACACACGTTTTTATACCAAATAAGAACCCAGCTAGTGCAAATATACGAAAATCATGGATGTGAATCTACGTATTATGAGAAACTGGACATTACCCCTTATCAAATTCATAAATCAAAAAGGGAGCACAAACTAGCTGTATTCACATTAAGTAAAGATATTGCAGGAATTCTTTCAAATAACAACGGTGATATGGGGCTAGGAAAAGTCGCTGGTCGTCTTGATATGATGGCTTTACGATTCATGACAGAAAAAGAAAAAGAACTAACACGATCGTAAAACCCGTTTCATAATACATGCGTCTTCTCCAGTTGGATAGAATCTTGGTACAGTTTCTATTACATCAAATCCGTGTTTTTTATAGAATTTTATTGCAGCATCATTATTTATTCTTACTTCAAGTTCAACTTGCCTGATGTTCTGTAAAGACATTTCTTTTAAAAATTGAGTTATCAAGGCAGATCCTATGCCTTGTTTTCTAAACTTTTTATCGACTGACAACAATGGTATTCTTGCAATCCCATTACTCGTTTTTATTCCTACAATAAAACCCACTATTTTATGGAGTTTTTCAGCTACTAAAAATCCTTCAGAGAATAACTCATAAAATTTATTAAAAACCTCTGGACTGTAGCGTTCTGGTAACGATTCATAAGCAATTTTAACAACAGAAAAAATATCCTGGGGTTGAACATGTCTAATCTCAAACACTAAACTTTAACAAGAAAACATAGTATAAATTATTAGCGGTATCTTTAATAACGCTAGTGTAATTATCGGTCAACAAGGGGTGTTATTATAGTAATTGACGATGTTGTTGTAACAAGGACTATATTTGATAGGTTCTCGAAGGAATTTCAAGACTGTTTTGAAGTGGATGTTGCCATTGCTGGCGGGGGTCCTGCTGGTTTAACCGCTGCAAAATATTTATCTACAGCAGGAAAGAAGGTTGTTTTATTTGAACGAAAGCTTTCAGTTGGAGGTGGTATGTGGGGTGGAGGTATGGCATTTCCAGTAATTGTTGTTCGGAATGATTCCAAACACATCTTGGAGGAAGTACAAATCAGCGTGAAAGATGAAGGAAACGGATATTATAGTGCTGATTCTATCGAGGCGGTTACTAAGCTATGTTCCTCTGCGATTGATGCTGGTGCCAGAGTTTTTAATATGATCTCTGTAGAAGACGTACTTCTCAAAGGTAAAAAGGTGAATGGGTTTGTCATTAATTGGAGTGCAATAGAAATTGCAAAGTTACATGTTGATCCTATCTCAATTCGCGCTAATTATTGTATTGATGCTACTGGCCATGTCGCTGAAATCTGCAATATTGTCAGGAGAAAAGTCGGGTCTCTCAATACGCCAAGTGGAGACCTAGAAAAAGAACGCTCTATGTGTGCAGAAATGGGAGAAAGAACCGTTGTTGAAAACACAAAAGAGGTGTATCCAGGCCTTGTTGTTGCAGGGATGGGGGCAAATGCGGTATATGGGGCACCACGTATGGGACCTATCTTTGGTGGTATGCTCCTTTCAGGAAAGAGAGCGGCAGAGTTGATACTGAAAAAGCTGTAAAAGAAGGGAGATACGGCGTTTTTATTATAACTAATAATAACGTCAGCCACTGGTTTATTGCCGTCTATTAGGCTTTTACGGCCATTCTTTGATAAAATGAATGGGAGACACAACTAGGGGTTGGCTCCGTTGTTGCCTTTATAACAAGTTCGCTCCACTGCTCATAGAAGAAGGTTTTAGATCCACAATGAAAACTTTTCTCAAGTTGACGGTATCATATTGAGATAAAAATAAAAAGAAAGAGAGAGGTTCCATTCATCATTTGTAGATATAGTTCTACCAATGAAATGGAAATCGAACCATAATCTTTAGGAGTTGAAGGAATAATTGGCTTATGGATTGCATTCTTTGCAGAATTCTGCTAAGGATTGTAGCATGGTACTGGAAACTTACGGATGTGGTATCACTATCGCCACTGTTTGAATGTCCTGCATTATCGTAAACGATTGCTTTAATCTCATGACGGCGTGGATCATCTTTATAATTATACGTATAGGTGTAGGGCGATTCTGTTATAGTTACTATAGGTTCATCGTCAAGATAAAACTCAACCCGATTAATTTCACTTGTTTCATCATTAACTTGTGCAGTAAACACTATTTCTTTTCCTATCCATTGTATCTTTTTTTCAAGATTTATGGTTGGCGGTGTTTTATCGATTTTCAAAGGTTCTGGAAGTGGAGGGAAGTGTATCTCTCCCATAGGGTCTTCCCATTTGTATTCAAAAGCAAAATCCCCTTCTTGTCCGAAAGTAAATGGATCCCATGTATAATTTTTCCATTCCTCACTAGTAATACGATACCAAATTTCCACAACCCTAGCAGGATCGTAGAAAAACCCTATCCATATGTCATCTACAAACCAGTCATTTTCACCCACTGGCCCCAAAAAATTAGGTCTACATTCTTCATCATTGTTCAATGCCCCATAAGAATTCAATGAAATATGTTCTGTATATTTTTCTGTTTCAATATCTCCAGCTACTGGAATAGCGCTTATTCCGATAAATATAACTATCGTTACAAGTGCTAACCCCTTCTTTTTTAAGCATTTTTTAAGCATTTTTTCGCCTCCCATGTTAATAACTCTATGATTGTTCTTAATTCTATATTAAGCTCTTGATATATAAATGTTTATATCAAAAGAGGGCTGTGAATAATTGGTTAAAAAGATATTTACGGATCTCTTTTTGGCATTGTGGGCCAAACTCAAAAACAAAAAAAATAAAAAAAGAGAAGGAGTTTTAACTCCTTTTATCTATTTTTTTATTGATGTGTGTTCTTAGGTTGTCTGAGGATTAGTTACTAGATTTGATTGCGACTGCTGGTAGTTTGCATAAGATTCTGGTATATCCCCGGCTAAGTCGTCTTCAATCATGTTTCCTGCATCGTCGTAGTGATAGAACCAGAAGATAACGCTCTTGAATCCACTTGACCATTCGATGACAAATTCGAAGGTTGGTCCTTCACCGATAACAGTCTCGTGATGACCATCGTTGATGAACATCTCTACTCTGTCCATGCTCGCTGTGTCATCTGTAGCGGTACAGGTGAATTTACAGTACCAATCACCGCCTTCCGAGTAAGTCTCCCACGCAACTTCTTCCATATCAGGTACAGTTTGATCCATGTCGATGATAAATGAATTCTTTGCCTCTGCGTTTCCAACCTCGTCGATTGCCCAGTATTCAACAAGGATGCCATTGCCGTCATCATGTATCACAAATGTTCCATGATCACCTGGAATGGTGCCCGGATCGCCGTTGATCGTGTACTTCATCTCTTTTACCCCAGAGCCATCTGTTTCGCAGCCGATGGTTGGGTCGCTAGCATCCAACGTTACCGTTATATCACTTACGTAGTAGCCGTTATCGCCGTCAGGAATTGCTGGAACAATTGCATGATCTGTATCTGGTGGTGTATCGTCAACTCCTATTCCAAGTCTCTCGTTGTTGTTACCGGGATAGTCATCATCATCGTCGGGTAGATTGAGGAATAAACCATAGACACCCTCGATTGCAAAGTTGTAACTATCGAAATTAAGTGTTTCTGTACCGCCTAAAGGCACATCAATATCTATATCAGAGATGTTGTCCTCATAGACAAGCGTTCCGTTTGTGCAATTGGTGATGTACTCGCAGATTTCAGCGTAACAAGTGAGATCCAGTTCTGGGAATGTACCGATGTTTTCCACAATAGCGTTAATATTTTGAGATCCTGGTGCAACGTATACTTTTACTGGTGGTGGTCCTGCTGCTTTTTCTACTCCGGCTCCTAACATCATTGAATATGGTGAATATTCTGACCATCCAGCCCAGCTAGAACCGAGGTTATAATTGAACCAACTGCTTTTTCCAGATATAAAAATGGAACTGTCCAGACTAATTGGAAATGTTGAAACCGCGAAATGTTCCCAATTTACTCCAATCCAAACGGTATCGGTTGGAGCAAAAGCGTAGTCGTCAGTGTCTATTTCAAACCAACCATACGTTAATGGTGATGTTCCAGTAGCTACAATTGTACCATCGTCTGGATCGGTTGGCTGAGCGCCAGTATACATCCATACTTCATAGTCATGTTCATAGTTGTAACCGGGGTATCCTTTGCAGACTCTAATTTGGGTGATTGCATGGTCTGTATAAGTGCCTAGTTCATCTGGTGTTAATTTAATTGCTTCAGTTATTACATTGGGAGCACTTGTTAGGCCAAGAGCGTTATCAATTGTTTCATCACTGTATTGTATCCAATCAACATCCCTAATAGCAGAACCAGCAGGTGACGTTATCTCTTTGACACCAACGTCGTGGAAGAAATCTAGAATTGCGGATATTTGTAATTGGTCATTAGCATGATTGTTATCTTCAGGTTCTAGTAAGCTAGTCCATACTTTAATGTTATATGACTTGGTACCACTTGTCTCTTCTGCAAGGAATGCTGGTGTCCAATCGTCGAATTCGAGTAATATTTCTTCACCTGGATCAATATAGTCGATACACATTTCATCCTCGTACTCTGGCTCAGTTACGCCGAATCCCTCGATTACAATGTCATCAATGTACCAATAGTTGATATTGTAGGAGTTTCCTTCAAATGTCCAAGAGACATAGAGTGTGCTTGAACCAACATTGTCACCGGTGGTAAATGATACATCTTCTTGCCCACTACTTGGGTTTTCCTTATCCCAAACGGTGCTCCAGGATACTCCATCAGGAGAGGTCTCTACCTTCAATGTATACGGACCGGAAAAGTGATTGACGTAGTGTTTAAATTCTATTAAAAGTGCACCATAATCAGTTGTATCTATCGCTGGCGTATAGTAGCGGAACGTAGTAGTCTGAGATGGATACCAATTGAAACGAGCTTCATATGGTGATCCTCCTGCCATACTTGAATACGACATATACCAATTACCTGGATGCGTGTGTGTCCATCCAGCTGGCCATAAATAGGAGTTGAAACTCTCAGTTAGCAGTTCAATCGAGTTTTCAAGATCTAGTTCAGCTACTTCTGCATGTACCTTGAAACAGCATTCCTCATTTTGACCCACATTTTGGATTGTGGCATCCATGTTGAATGTTTGTGCAGGTCCACTTTCAGGTCCATCAATAGCCATTGTACCGATGTCATGCATCCACGGGAAGTATAAGGTCAGTAATTGTTGTTTCTTGTCATTCTGTCCATTATTATCTGGGAGTAACGTATATGCTTTCATTGGATATTCCTCATACGTGTTTTGGTGGCTTGCATTTCCCCATTCACTTGGTGTCCACGATGGGAACTCAACAACTACTTCCTCGTCCCAGGGGACCACAACATCTTCGACAAGCTCAGCATACTCCGCGCAACCAGCACATCCTTCGATTACAAAGTCGTCAATGTAGATACCACTATTATATAAAAGATAATAATAGGGACTGCCAAACCTAAGCCTGGCCTGGAATTCACTTCCAATATTTTCGCCCCAGCCGTAACAGCCGATCTCAACGTATTGAGGTTCAAGGTCGCCTGATATTGGGTTATCCCAAGGACTTACATCACGCCACGGACTAGATGCATTTTTTCTATACTCGAGATATAGATAGGGGCTATAAGAGGTGCTGAATTCGGCCATTAAATGGAACTTTATGTTGACCTTTTCAAAACCACTAGCATTGACAGGAGGAGTCGTTATCTCTCCGTATGAAATATATGGTGGGTACGTATACTTTGCCTCTGGGGATATTCCACCTGCATAATTTGTGGATGATTGGTACCAGCCAGTACTTGTCCAACCCGCTGGTGGCCATGTTGAGAAGTTCTCACTCAATAACGGAGGTCCAGCTTCACATTTAAGTATCTCAAATTGAACATCTGTAGTCTCACTGTGGTTACCATAGTTTTTCACTGTTACTCTCATAGGCATATCTATTCCAGCCATACCATCTTCTGGTAAATCAATGCTTTTAATACCAACGTCATGTTCTGGAGGTACACAGGTATATTTAATCATCGAACCAGCGACTAATGCGTTATTATCGTGATTACCAATCCATGTTAATACTCCTGTACTCAAATCAGCTGTGTACAAGGCACCGACATAACTCCCATCGCAGCCAGTTAAGTACAAAGTGTTTGTCTCCATATCAAAATGGCCGTCCTGTGCATAGTTGAGGTTAATACCTAGACTACCGATCACCGTAGCATAACCAGTCTCAGTATCAATTTCATAAAGCATATCTGGACTGATAGCCCATCCGTACAAAGTACCTTCGAAATTAAATGCAATACCTATCATCCAATTAGTATTTACGAAATCACCGACATACTCTTGGTCACCAGTCTCTGGATCAATAAGCCATAGACCGCCAATCGACCCAGTGGACGAAGCTCCATACAGCAAATTCGTTGCTGGATTAAATGATAAACCGTTAAGGCCACTGCCTCCACCACCGATTTCGGTTATATCACCATTGTCTGGATCAATCTCATATATAGCACCCGATTGATAGCCACAACCAAGCCATCTATCATCGCATGTCCAGGTTCCACCAGCAACGAAGTCATTTGGGTCGGATGGTAAAGTATTTGCAATCAGGGTGAAGTCTCCTGGGATGTCTACATCGAAGTAATATGATCCTGCTCCTTGAGGAGGATTGCTTCCCAAACCGAATCCATACATTGTTACCCCTCTTGATGTTGGCACGAAGTTGTTGCCATCTTCCTCTATGTTTATTGTTGCACGTGGAACTACAGTAGATATCGCGTTTAGGTTTTGTGGAACTATACCAGTAGATGGCTCATCCCCTACAACAGGCGATTCCTGTTCCATTTCTATTACATTTATGTTCATTTCTTCTTGTCCGGAACTTGTATCTATCGCTGATACTGCGCTGCTAAAAACTAAAAGAGCAACGACAAGTATCGATATCATGGAGGTCGTGTTTTTCATCAGCCTTTTCTTATCTAAAATTTTATGTTTCTTCATTTTTGTTCCTCCCCGTTTTTCAACGGTATGAACAATATATTGCGTAGTCATTTATAAATATTTCGGCTGAAATATAGAATTATACGAAGAATTCACACAAATTTAATGAATTTATATATCTAAATTAAGATAATTGGTATAACTATATGGTCAATAAAGTTATTGAATGAAATATCCTATTACTATACTAATAAAAGTTAATAATGCAATTATAATATAATTACTAGAGATAATAACATATGAATAGTATGATATAGTTATATATATTATATAGAGATGCAGAGTTGTGTTATGTCACGTCGTAATGCATTCGGTGAATGCCATCAGTAAGCCGTGTGAGGGAAAAAACTTCATGCACGATTTGAAGTGGCACATCTCCTTATAACAAGGTTTTTATAATATCTTATATGTCCTGTAAAGAAATAAGAGATTTACGTAATCAAGTAAGACGAGGGATATTTCTTGGGAAATGTAAGTAGAAGGGATATTTTGTGCTATATCCTAAAATACCATTTGTTAGGCATCAATTTAAAAAAATAAAAAGAAAGATTTTGGTCATTACTGGAGATTCATTATTCTATTGAAAACTGGAAATAATGAGAATACCTTTTCTAGCAATGGAAACCATTGTATTAGCTTCTGTAAGAATTGATGGAACATCACGAAGGCCGATTGTTTGTTTTTGGGGTTGGCGAATTTATGTTCTGATTCTTCTCCCTCGTGCTGCCAAATATCTTTAGCTTTAGCCTTGATTATATAATCTCCTTTCTCATTCCAGGAGTGTTTTAACATTATCTCTTCACCGGATTCATATGGACCAAGCCATTCAGTGACATTGCCGTCGTCCCAGTTAATTTGTAAAGATACATTTTCATCTTCTGGATCGATCGCAGAGAATGTAAATTCATGTTCTTCTCCTGCTTTTCCACTTGATGGACCATTTATTATTGTATCTGGTGGATCGTTTTCTCCAGTACTGAAATTCCATACATCACCCTCAGTTGATAACTCGTGATTATCAAAAGCAACAATCTTCCAATAATATTTCTCAAATTTCTCCATAGTACCTGGATCAAAGGATATTTCTTTTTGTGTTGCTGGAAGTGAATATATTGTAGCGTAATAGTCTGGGTAAGGATCGTTTTTTTCAAAGTATATATGATACGTTACTGTGTCAACACTGTTGGGATCTCCCCCAATCCAACTTAGATTTGCATTGATGTATACATTGGTTGAACCGCTCTCAGGAGAAGGGTCGCTCGGCTCATTTGGAGGAAGAATCTCTTCGGTTGTGAAACTCCACAAAGATCCCATTGTTTCAAGTAAATATCTATCCCGTGCGACGATCATCCAATAATACGTTGTATTGAAATCCATTATCCCCTGATTATAAGAAGATCCAGTCAGATTAACTTTTACCAAAGGCGGTGGATAAGTATTACCAAAATACACGTCATAAAATATATCGTCGCCATCGGGATCATCACAAGACCATGATAGGTTAGCATCGAGAGAAACGCCTGTTGAAGCGTCCGCTGGGGACTCATTATATGGCAGGGAAGGCGCATCATTTCCTCTTGTAGTGAAACTCCGCAAAGGTCCATCGGTTGGATTACCTTGGTTGTCCCACACGACAATCTCCCAATAATACGTTGTGTTGAATTCAAGAAGACCTGGAGCATACTCCAGAGAAGATTGGTTACTCTCAACTTTTGCTGGAGGTGTGGTATTACCGAAATATACGTCAAAGGTTTTAGGGTCAGTGTTAACACCTGCAACAAAGCCTGCGGTTTCATCTACGTAACCTGTATTTGAATCAAAAACCGCTGCAATTACCATAGTATTATTCTGAGTTGTATTTTCGAAATTATGTCCATAGCCATCATTATGATCTAATCCATCCCATTCAGTGGAATCGTCCCATGTACTCCCACCACCTATGCCGATGTTTTCATTAAATGCATAATCTTTAAATTCAAAGGTATATGGATTACCAAATTTATCATCCCACATCGTCGAATTAATTTCTGTTACATACACACGCAAGCGCCCGTTATACTGGTTTATTTCATTGTTTTCAACTGTAACATCAACGTTCATTGCCGTAATTGTCCAGTTTATAGCAGTCGCAATGGATACATTAGTTGCGCCATCCTCTGGGCCGGGATTAACGGCTCCAAGCCATTCAACATCAAGAGTCAAATCAATATCAGCAACATCTCTGTTTCCACATATAATTATACTGGTATTATATCTCGCCATCTCATTTTGAGTACTAGTTCCACCGACATCTTTCCTCCAATCGCCGTCCCAAAACACAGTCGGAGAAGCCAAAAGACCCAACTCATTCTTTATCCTTTGATACGCATGCGTATTTTTATCATATACAAATGTAACATAATAGAATGGATGCCATCCGCCTGCGTATAGGTTCTTCAATGCTTGATGTGCGTACTTACAAGGCACACAACCTGTGTAAGTGCCATATTCTGAAAGGATAGTATGGGAATAGGCCATATTAGCAGGCTCGTTATCGATTGATTTTGTTGACGTATTTGTAGAAGATATAGCTCCTGCAAAGGTGGTAAACACCAGCATGCAAACTAGGATGTAAACAATTTTTCTTCTCATTTTCATATTACCCCATGTAAATATTATTTTTGTAATCAGTATTATACTTATGAAAGAACCGATATATAAATCTTTATATGAATATTGTATGCAACGTTGTGTGGGTTGTCCACGGACAACCCCAAAATTGGGTTTCGGGGAGGATAAAAAAGGTATTCAGAACCCAAGTAATTTGAAGGGTCTCAGATCACATTTATTAAATTGATTGACTTTTCGCTCTAATCTCGATTGTGCTCTATCATCGTTTTATAATAGTAGAATGAGTCATTGAGTAACACTAACTTATGCAACATATCACCAAAGTCATCCTCTGTTACGCCTAGATTGTTGTTTTTAGGTTCAACATTTTCTTTATTCATTTTTATCATTTAACAATTTATTGTGTATAACGTTATCACGACACATGTATACATTCTTCATTTAAATATTTTTCTGAAAATTAGAAAGCATCTGCCAATAAAAAACCAATCCAATGGGGTTTGCAACAATTTTTTAGCTATAATGACCTTGCTATTTTTCTTTCTAAATAATAATATATGAAATATATTTACAAAGCAACAATTTTTAATGGCAGTTGACATTCCCAACCAACAGCATCTGGAGCAATCTATGATGAAAATCCTTGTTCTTGGCGCCGGGATGATGGGGCGTGCAATTGCTTATGATCTAAGTAAATATTCAAATTTTAAAAATATTACAATTGCAGATAAAGATAAACAAACAATTCAATCTGCTGAAAAATTCCTTGGAGATAAAAACCTAGAATTTACCAACATAAATGTAGAAAATATAAATCTCGTAAAGAAACATTTTCAAAACTTTGATGTTGCAATATCTGCAGTATCATACAGGTTTAACTATACGTTAGCAAGGATTGCAGTAGAAACAATAACACATTTTCTTGACCTTGGAGGGAATAACGAAATTGTAGAAAAAGAGCGGGGCCTTTCTAAAGAGGCGGTGAAGAATGGCGTAACAATTATTCCTGACTGCGGCCTTGCACCAGGTTTAACATCAATAATTACTCGTGATATTGTTGAACAGATGGAATCCGTTGACTATGTAAAATTGAGAGTAGGCGGCTTACCCGTAAATCCAAAACCACCACTAAACTATCAGATTGTCTTCTCACTAACTGGACTTCTAAATGAATACATTGAAGATGCTATTGTTCTCGATCGTGGCAAAATTATCAAGAAAAAATCCATGACAGAGCTGGAAACAATAATGTTCCCGCAGCCTTTTGGAAAGATGGAGGCTTTTCTAACTTCCGGTGGTTGTTCCACTCTTCCTTATGTGTATAAGAATAGAATAAATTATCTTGATTATAAAACGGTGAGATATCCTGGCCATTGCGATAAGTTTAAAACCCTTCTGGATCTTGGATTTGCAGAGGAAAAGAAAATCAAAATAGGGAAACAGGGAGTTGCTCCAAAAGACCTGCTAACAACACTTCTCATGAAAAATCTGCCAAGGAATGAAGAAGATATAGTACTTCTCAAAGTTCTAAGCGAAGGAATAAAAGACGGGAAGAAGCGCAGTGTGGAATACACTATGATGGATTACTATGACAAAGAAAACAATATTTCAGCGATGATGCGTACAACAGGATATCCCGTCTCTATTATAGCTCAGATGATAGAAAAAGGATTAATTAAGAAAAAAGGTGTATTTTGTCCAGAAGAGACTGTCCCTTGTACACCTTTCTTTGATGAACTTAATAAGCGAGACATTATAATTAATAAGAAATCAGTATGAATATTCGAAATAAAAGTAGCATGAGAGTAAAAATATGGTAAAAAAAGAGTTTTTAGATGCAAAAGAGAAAGCACTCAGATCTCTAGAAAAAGCCTGTACCGAAAAGAAAGCAGACAAAGAAATCCTACCTATACTCAGTTTAATTAATGATTCTGAAGAATGTTATACCTCAAGTAGTTGTGCTGGTAGGATTGTTTTACTGGAAATACCCAAAATAGGAGATAAAAAAAAAGCGAGATTCCTTGGAAAATGGCATAGAACCATAGAACCTAATGAATTAGAAACAGCAGCAAAAAAGGCAAAAAATGGACTGTTATGGTTAATTGCACAATCGCCCATAATACATATTGTAACTGATACCAGCGAGATGGCAGATACGATTGTAAAAACCGCGATAGCAAGCGGATTTAAAAACTCAGGAATGAAATCTATTCGGAAAAAAATCGTTGTTGAGGTTTGTAGTACCGAACGTCTTGACGCACCCATTGGAAGGGATGGAATTTTATTTTGTGAGAAGGAATATTCACAGCTTTTAATAGATATTTCAAACGAAGTTTTTAAGAAATCCATGGACAAACTTTTACGATTTGAGGATAAATTGAGGGATATTTTAAGTTAAATTAACAAAACATTTATATAGTGTTTGATATATTAGTGATTGGGGAAAAAATCATGAAGGTTATGAAAAAGAAAATAATCGGCCTACTAATATGCATGCTGATGTTGACAACAATACCCCTGGCAGCAGGGATGACAGAGAAGACCGAACAAGATCCAGAACCTCTCGACGTTGGTAGAGTGTTTCTCAAAGGTTTATTATTCCATAAACTCCGTAAGGGAAACACAAATCATGCGATGGCAATCAGACTATTTTACATCCAGTTTACCCCCACCGAGAGAACCATGGGATGGGTAACCTTGAACACGGTAATATTCAGGGACTCAGCCTATATGGGACGAATGTATGAAGTAGGACTTGGTCTATTCACATACGTGTTCGGGTTCTTCGAAGGCGGATTGCAAGTACTGTAAAGTAGTAGGCTCACGATAATTAAAATCATTCAAAGATCTTTCTTCTTTTTTTCTTTTTTAATTAGGAATAGATATGTTTTATAGCTCATTATAGCTTTTAACCTATAGCCAGCTACAAAACATTGCTAATTAATGTACCTAAAAAATTAAAAAGTGCGGTGACTGCTGTTTATCATGTAGCAGATGCAACCTTAAAGTTCCTCATATTTTTTTGCTATTGCTTCTGCCATCTCCAAAGATGTATTAGATCCTCCAAGATCGTAGGTTGTTATTTTTCCTTCTTTGATTACATGTGCTATTGCCTTGTCTAGATTTGCAGCATATTGTTTTTCACCAAGCCAATCCAGCATTAATTTCACTGAACGAATCATAGCAGTGGGATTAACCTTATATTGCCCTGCATATTTGGGTGCAGAGCCGTGTGTGGGTTCAAAAACTGCATAGTTATCACCAATGTTTCCACTAGCTGCAAATCCTAAGCCCCCTACAAGTTGAGCAGCAAGATCTGAGATAATATCACCAAACATATTTGAAGATACCAACACACTATAATCCTGTGGGTTTTTTACAAGCCACATACACATTGCATCAACGTTCGTCTCCCATAATTCAATACCTGGATATCCCTTAGCTATCCTACGCGCTTCTTGTACCATCATTCCACTGGTTTCCCTTATAACATTTGGTTTTTCCACAAGAGTTACTGAACTGCGATTATGCTCTTTTGCATATTCAAAAGCCTGTCTTACAATATTTTGACATGCCTTCCTAGTAAATATTCTACAAGAAACCGCCATATCATCAAGTGGTGTATTCTCAAACTTCTTCATTTTTTTATGCGTCATAAGTGCATTAAAGACTTCTTTGCTAGGTGGTCCAAATTCAACTCCAGCGTAAAGCCCTTCGGTGTTTTCTCTAAAAACAACCAAATCTATATCATCTCTGTAGTTCAATGGATTTCCAGGATAGGCCTTGCAAGGTCGTAAATTTGTATGTAAATTTAATTCCTGACGCAGTCTTACAATTGCACTTGAATAAACAATTCCTTTATTTCTCAACTCAGGTATCAATTCTTTTTGAGCATCTTCGTTTGGTTTAGATGTTATTGCACCGAAAAGGCAGCAGTCTGTTTCCTTTAACAATTCAACGGTTCGATCGGGTAGAGGATTACCTTCTGTTTTCCAAAACTCCCAACCAATGTCCCCATGAATATATTCTGCATCAAGGTTTATTGTATCAAGAACGATTTTTGCTGCATCCATTACGTCGTTTCCAACCCCATCACCGGGTAAATATGCAATATGATATTTTGACATGGGATGCTGTAATCAAGCCATTGTTCTTAAAGGTTTTTTACTCGAGTATAATTTAAAAATAATAGTGTGTCAGAGAATATAAGATTTGATTGATGGCTATTGTTCTAATTATTTTCTCAGTTCACCAAGTGTAGTAACACGTTCAGCAAACGCGTTATGTTTATGGATCGACTCTTCGCTTTCACTTCTAGCAATAACTACCACATCATCAGGAAGACCCTTATATTTCTTCAAAATGGTACTGAGCATATCTCTTACTACATCTTCAACAAACTTAGGTTTTTTATGTGCATCTAAAACTAACTCTCCTTCCTCCTTACGTTTTAAAATGCTATACGTGGGACTGCTAAACGATTTTTCCACGATATTAATTAGGTCATCTGCATCAACTGATTGTACATCACGTGGAACTTCTATCATCAATGTACCAATATTTCGCTGATTATGAGTAGGGACAGGAAAATATTTGTCACGAGAATCTAACTTTCTGACCACTTCCATTGCACAAGGACATGCCGTCATGCCTATTGCTTTTACACCGATTAGTTTTTTAATCTCCCCATTACTTTTTGCTCTTGCTTCTGCTACAAGCTTGTATGGTTCTGATCCCTTTTTCCCAGATGGATATGTAACGTCTAAAAAGTAATCTGCCTCTGCCTTAACTTCTGAAAATGTTGCATAATCATGTTTTTCAAGAAGTTGTTTAGCGATTTTGGCGCAAAAAGATTCCAAATCAGAGACAGGTTTCTGAAGATTAAGATCAATTATATCTGATACAAGTTCTAAATTCCTAGACATGTGACTTCCTTTTTGTGATGCAGGAAGGTCAACGAAAAGATCCATTTTAACAACTAACGGAAGTGCAGACTCCTTATTGGGCCTTTTTATATGAACAAGTTTTTTAACACCGGTTACTCCAACTCTAGTTATCTTAAATTTTGATGGAGAAAGTCGGGATTGTACGTCGGGCAAATCAATTGATTTTATAAATTTCATCTGTTTCAAAAATGAATACCCTTCTAAAAAACATTCCCATTCAACCCAATTTTGCCAAAAATTAAAATAAACCCTCTCTCCATTCAGGGGTAAAATATGCCGCTGTGGCTTAGAGGTATAGCGATTCCTTGGTAAGGAATAGGTCGGGGGTTCAATTCCCCCCAGCGGCTTCTGGGAGGTATTTTTCTCCTGTTGAAAACGTCTAAAATGCCATTTTTAGTGTGGGGGAATTGAACCTCCTAAAAGCGTTATTTTATCTGATGGATGTGAGGATGATTTAAATCAGTATTGTAATAGATGTTGCATTAAATTTTTTAATTTCTACGGGAGGAAAAGAAAATGAAAACAAAAATAACTACTAGTGTGTTTGTCTCCAGTAAAGAACCAAAGCTAATACAAAAACTACCATAATAAATGTATACCCTGGTGTTAACAACTCTGCATCAATATCCTGATTATTATTAAAAAAACTATTTGCCTCAACTGTATTTTCCAAGGTAGGAATATGAATTCCAATATTGTTATCAACAAAAATATTTTCTCTCACAATATTAAATGACGATATCCTGATATTAACCCCGCAATAATTATTGTTTCTTAACGTATTTCTTTGAATCGTATTATTATCAGAGGAATCATACATACCAATTCCACTATACGTATGCTGTTGAATGATGTTATTCTCAATTATATTGTGAGTTGACTGACTTAAATATATGCCGCAATTATAATTGTTATGAATAATATTTTCAGTAATTTTGTTGTTGGAAGAACGATAAAGTATTATTCCATAAAAATTAAAAATAATACTATTTTCACTAATCGTATTATGATCTGAGCTGCAATTAATACCAGCAAGCGGGTACGTCAACCCACCATGTTGAATGGTAAACCCTTTAATGGTAACGCCATCAGCATTGATTTTAATAACATTCCCAACATCTCGTCCATTAATAAACGTCGTTGTATTATCTTCTCCGATAAGTGATAGAGTTTTATCAATCACGATATTTTCATAATAGGTTCCATTATAAACAAAAACAGTATCGCCATCATTTGCTTGGTCGATTCCCTGTTGAATAGTTGAATAATTCCCCAAGCCTGTACTGCTGACATAAACAACGGGAGAATCAGTCTCTTCACCTACACCGATTTGAATCATGTAATTGTTAAATAGAATTATAACCATAATTGAAATCAACACTAATCTAGCTCTATCTTTGCTGAAAGCTCTTCTCATTAAGTAATCAAACAAAGTGATCTATTTAATAATTTCTCAACATGAATCATAAAATTTTATTAAAGGATGTATGATAATCAAGGTTTATGAAAAAAAATGTATTTATAATTATTTTCATACTACTAACAATACTTTTCTCAACTGGATGTATAGAAACAACAACTGATGTAATAAAATATCGATCGACAGAAGAGATTACACCAAAAATGAAACAAGGAGAGATGAGTTTTAATATCACCATTAGAACAGATGAACCAACAGAAATAGCGCGATTATGGCTCCCCTATCCTGTCTCAAATGAAAACCAACTCGTTGAAAACTTGATAATCACTGGTAACTACAACCATAGCAGCATACAAAGTGAACGGGAAAACGGTATTATGATACTATATGCCGAATGGATCAAACCACAAGAGTTCCCACAGTTAACGTTATCATTTGATATTACAAGAAATGAAATAATAATGAAAAATTTCCCGTTAGAAGAAGGACCATTACCAGTGGATCTAGAGAAGTATTTACTTCCAACAAATCTTGGACCAATAACGGGGATTGTAAAAGAACATGCAGATGAGATAACTGAAGGGAAAACAACGATACTCAGTAAAGCAACAGCGATATATGATTATCTTGTAGAACACGGAGAACGCGATTCCAATTTAAGTTTCTGCGGCGATGGAGATGTCTGTGAGCTGCTTCTAGATCTTAAAGGCAAATGCGTTGACTTCTCATCAGTCTTTGTTGCATTATCAAGAAGTGCAGGAGTGCCAGCAAGAGAAATACTCGGGACACGGATAGCAAAAGACGGTGATATTACCGGGGCATATCACTGTCGTGCAGAATTCTATCTGCCAAATTACGGCTGGGTGTCCGTTGATCCATCTGATGTTGCAAAATTAATGTTAAATGAAAACCTTAAGATAGATGATCCACAAGTAATTGAAGCACGTGATTACTATTTTGGAGCGCAAACTGAAACATACATTGATCTTTCAACTGGGCGAGATATTATATTAAATCCTAAACAAGAAAGCGAACCATTGAACTATTTCATGTATCCTTATGCAGAAGTTAATGGAGAGCCATTGAATTTTATTTCTCAAGAATATCTGAAATATACCGTCACTTTTATGGAAAAATAAAACCTCTGCATCATTAAGATAGTTCTCAGATAATGTCGATTTTTAATTTAAAAACAGAGTTTTTTCCTTTCCCAAAGCTTCTTATTACAATCATATAAAAAACCTGTCTGATATGAGTATAGTGACTCTCTCAGGCATAAATGCCTGAGCTTCATGTGGTTGGCAGGGCCGGATGTGGAAAGCCATCCAAAGAGATTTGTTGCAGTTGGTGATTTCTAACATACTGGGTTACAGTCTCAATATCTGCATCGCCGACGCTTCGGTAGAACTTGCCAGGGCTCCAAAAGTGTCCTCTTGGATATCTTCGCCGG
>JAUWBM010000103.1 GCA_030601705.1 Thermoplasmatota archaeon | reverse complement strand
CCAAGAGAAATGCACAAAGTAACTTGTGCAGAATGCGGTAAGGAAACCGAAGTTCCTTTTAAACCAGATGGTACCCGACCTGTCTATTGTAGAGATTGCTACCAGAAACGTAAACCAAGAAGATTTTAGTAAAAGGGTTAGAAAAACGCGAGTTGTTTTTTCTTTTTACAAAAAATCTTTTTTTATTTTTTACACAAAATCGATTGCAAGGGCATATTTTTAAATAAGGAGTCTGTCCGAGAATTATTCTCAGATTTTTTAGCTAAATAACCAACATAAATCGGTAGGTATATCAGGAGAAAACGCATTCATTTTCCTGGTGGAAAATGGATGGGTAAAAAATATCGTTTTTATGATCCGAATCAAACTAACATATATCAATAAATGCTATAAAATAAGGAGATTAACAACCATAGGTATTTTAATTAACATGACATATATATTACCGTATTTATATGATTAATAGAAAAATAGGGAGCATCATAACTATTATAGTGTTTCTAGGTTGTATCCTACCAATCGTACTTGCGAATGATTGGAATGAAAATCAAGACATAATACTAAAGCCTTTAGAAAACGTTCAGGTCTCTATAGAAAAACCTTTGGAAAACAGTTTATATATGTTTGATAGGAAAATTCTTACTCTACCTAAAACCACAGTCATTTTTGGAGATATCACAGTTAAGGTAAATATAACTTCCACCCAAGATGTTAACAGACTTGAATTTTACGTTGATGATGAACTGAAACATAACGAAACGGATCATCCCTCCTGGCTATGGGTCCCATGGAAATGGGATGAGGCGAATTTTTTAAGGCATACTATAAAAGTAGTAGCATATGACAACTTGGGCAATAATGCTAGTGATGAAATTGAGGTTATGGTTTTTAATATCGGAATAAACACTTTACCGGCAATAAAAATTGATACAATTGGTCGATTTAAATATGATCCTGATGAAATTGAAACAGTTAGGAAGGATATTTTCAAAGAAGGGCATTTTTCATTATTTGATATATTGATTTATTTAGATGGCCAGGGCTCTATTGATATGGTATATCATTTTGATGAATCTATGAACACCCATGTAATTGATTCAATAAGTGGAAAAGATAATTGGTGGTATAGAGCACATTATGATGGAGGCTGGTGGGAAAAAACTGTATTCAGGATGGATCATTACCTAGTCAAAGAGAAAACATCCATGGAGATCATACAAGAAGAAGCATCATTAATCAATCAAATTTACCAAGTTTATAGAGAGGAAATTGAAAGATTGAGTCAAAATCAAGGAAAAGTTATTATTCCCGAAGTAATCATCGAAGGTAAAACAGATACATTACATTTTACTGATGTTGAAGTAAATCCACATAACCTTAGGAGTGATATATTCCAGCCAGATGTTATCACTGCAATAGATGTTATCCTAACAGTAGGTGATGAAGGAAATATTTCTTATGATCTTCAATGGTATGACACAGTAGGAACAGCAGGAATTGTAAGAAGTTACTATGTTCAAAGAATAAATGATGATGAAAGCTATGATAGATGTGGTTTTGTATACGAAGAAGGCTCATTAATATTCGAAGGTTTTAAGGGGAACCATGTACATATCCGATCTGATATACGAGTAATCAACTCGCCAGAATATGAAAAATGGTTTTGGATATGTATATAAACTCGAGTTCAAATCTTCCCTCCAACTAATGATCTTTTTTAACGAATCGATTCGAAAATTCCTAAAATTAATGAGTGTTCAACAGATATATACAAATTTATTTCACCAGTAAATTCAAAACTAAATCTCCCCTTTAATGCTATTGCAAAGAAATACCATTTTTTCATTTGAAAAAGCCAATGTTGGCATAGAACTTTAAGTTCGATGCCGTCCATTCAAAAATGAGGTCAACATGAGAAAAAAAGGACCGGAGCGCCGTCTGCCGGACTCGGACCGGCGACCGCTCGGTTAACAGCCGAGTGCTCTACCAACTGAGCTAAGACGGCACATCTCTGTAGTACAACAGAATTATAGTTGCATATTAAAACATTTTGTAGGAATAGATTTGGTTTTAAGGATTGTTGTAAAATTCAAACTATTTTTAGCAAAATAAATCTTTAAATACGATTCTATGATGCTCACAAGGTATGAATTATAAAAGATTTGGAAATAAAGTTATTGTAAGAATTGATAGCGGCGAAGAGATTGTTAAAACATTAAAACAGTTATGTAAAAATCTGGATATCAAACTAGGATCAATCACTGGGATTGGAGCAACCGATAAGGCCACAATCGGCCTTTTTGATATAAAGACAAGAGAATATCGCTCAACAGAACTTGTCGGAGATCACGAAATTGCACCAGCATATGGCAACATCTCGACGATGGACGGTACAGTATATTTACATTTGCATGCAAATCTATGTAATGCGGAACACAAGTCTTTTGGCGGTCATTTAAACTCAGCTGTTGTAAGTGCAACATTTGAAGCTATAATTGATATAATAGATGCCGAGATTGACAGAGTATTTGATGAAAAAATAGGCTTAAATCTTCTGGATATCTAAAATTACAGATTAATTCTCAAAAAATAAGTATTGCCATTCAGAAGATTTTTTAAAAAAAGTTTAATAAGAAACTATGTATTCAGTTCTCTAGGATGAGACAAATGAAACCTAAACAAAAAAGTCTTTATGCAATTTTGAGTCTAATTGTTGTGGGAACATTGTTTTTAAGTGGCTGCGAAGAAACACCTTCGGATCAGAAAAACAATGAAAATAGAGTTTATATTGAAAATGGCAATGATGATGGGCATATTGCTATTTTAACTGATGCCTTCCCTGACTTTTTTGGGTATGTTACAGCCGAGAGCGACCAACAGCTTATAGCTGGTTTATCTACTTCAGATTTTTCACCTGATGGAGATAATCTTACATCAAGAGGGATTTTTCGCTTTAATATCTCAGAATGGAATGGAACTGATATAATAATTTATTTAAAATGTATACATATTGAAGGCCATCCCGGTAAATTAGAAGTACATCTTACGGATGACCCAAATCCCCTGCCTGATTACCCCGAAATGAGAGATATCTCAGATATATGGCTTCTGGTAGAATCATCAGGTATAGTAATAACCGAAGTGATTCCATCTGAAAATAAATGGATGAATATAACTATTTCTGGAGATATGAGAGATATAGTTAATAGGATGTATCCCGAGAAAGATTATATGGCAATTATGTTGAAACTTTTTGATGAAAACATAGACTCCAACAGCGAGTATTACGGATTTGCAACCGTTGATTATACGCCTTCGGTTGATAGTGACCAGCCATACCTTGTTTATATACATTAAATAACTTCCTCATCTTCCGAATGCCAGGGGGCAAACGATACAGAGAAACTCTAAATCTTCGTTTCCTGTATTTTTCTTATGAATTGAATGGAACGAGGTGGAATATATACTGCACAATCTTTCTCAAATTCTTTTGTATTCCTCATTGATATGCATGACTCCTTTTCCTTTTTACTCTCTTTCATATCTTTTTAAAAAATAAAAAACCCAAAACCCACCCAAATTATATCGAGAACTATGCCCAAATTAAATAGATAAATATCGTTTATCTTTCATTCCTTTTTCTATTGTAAGTTTAGTGAATACTGACCGTGTTAAGACAATCACATACGTATTCCTGTCATCAACGGTTTCTTCTTTGGTTCAACATCTGCATTGGAAAACGATTCTTCATGCAGATCTTTGCAGAATCCTTCAAAATACTCAACACGATTGCGCAGCCAGTCGATCTCCTCTTTATAATGGCGCAGAAGTTCATAGTTTTCCACAATCTGAACAGAATGGTTTACCTGGTTTACCTCATGGTTTACCTCTCGACCCATTTTCTCCTGTTGTTTGAGGTTTACCTTTTGGTCTACCATGTTTACCTTTTCATGTTTTTCTTCCCGTTGTAGAAGGTTTACCTCATGGTTTACCTTGTTGACATACTGCCATAGTGCTTTTCGGAGCAACTCGCTAGGGGTTATTTCTATTTTCTTGAGAAAACGGTCTATCTTTTTCTTCTCCTTATCATTCAACTTTAGTGACAGTGTTTTTCCCATAAATGCGCCCCCAATCACCTTTTATCCAGGTCTATTTCACTTTAACCTTATTGTTGATGTAAAATTCCATCATGTGAACAATCTGGTTGCTTCGCTTTCTATTTTCTTTAGTTGCCAGATCGTCAAGTTTTTTCTTATCTTCATTACTCAAACTTATGGTCACATTTGGCATTTTTCCTTAGTATTAATTCAACATCAACTATTTAATAGTTTTACGTATTTTTAAGTATTTTCGAATAATTTTAAATATTAACTTTCGCATGTAGCTTTTGCCATCTAAATTGAAATAGTGGGAAGAACAATGGTATATTATGTGGCTTTAATACTCTGTTTACTTACAACGTATAGACCGAGAATTACCAAGGCACCTCCAAAGATAAACAACCATGTTATTTTATCTCGGAAGAGGATATAGCTAAATACTATTGACAATACCGGAATAAAATAGAGGTATACACTGATCTCAGACGCACTTTTTATTTCAAGTGCCACATACCATAAAACATATCCAATAACGGTTGGAAATAATCCGAGAAATATTACTGTACTCCAACCCGTAATTGACATAGCTGCAACTTCTTCAAAAAGTGAGTTGCTAATAAACGGGAGTAACCCAAGACTTCCAAATAAAAATGCATAAACGGTAAGTGAAAGCGCCGAATAACGAGACAGCATCTTTTTACCGGCAATGGTATAGCCTGCACCCACCAGGGCCCCTATAAGAACTGCGAAAGCACCAGATATATATTTTATTTCCAGAAAGGCATCTGGTTTGCCTACTATCGAAATGATCACCACTCCCGCTAAAGAAAGAATGACCCCTAGAACTATTTTTAATGTAATTTTTTCTTTTAGAAATATTGTTGCTAAAACAACGATAAATATTGGAATGGTGGCAATAATTAAGCTTGCAGCACTGGCTGAAATGTATTGTTCACCGTAATTAAGTCCTAGATGGTATATTATTATACCAAAAAAACCAAGTAGAAAGATAGGAAATATATCTTTCTTATGTAGTTTGGAAAATTTATTAGGCATTGTCGGTAGAAGAATAAGAAAAACAATACAAACTACTAAGAGACGCATTATTGTAAGATTGATGGGCGAAAGTTCTTCTAATCCAATTTTAATAAATGGGAATGCAAGCGCCCAAAAGATAATAGGCATTCCAATTATCAAAAAGAAATATTTTTTTGCAAATACATCTTTTTTTACACTACGATCTAACATTGTATGATACTGGTAAATAAGTAAATGATTTAAAATCATTTTTTAAAAATTTCAAAGATTACCAAAGAACTATAATTTTTTAAAACTTATTTTTAACCTTATAGAGATTTATTGTGCCATCATTTAGAACTAGTCATCTTAACTTATGCAGATGAATATGTAGATACAGGTGTATCCGATTATTTACATAGCAAAACAGTTTATTAACAAAGGGAAAGTATCAGTTAGTAGAAAAGATGGTGGACTGGATGCAAAGAGAAGAGAAAGTATTGTCTTCTCTCGAATTAAAAAAACCTCTTGCTATACGCGCTCTGAGAAGAAGTAATGTTAGGAAGAGAATTGCAGAATATCTTTTTGATATTAGTCCAAGTTATAGCTACACTTCTGATATAGCATATCATATTAGAACAACACCATCCAATGTAATTGGTGCTATGAGAGGTATGCAAGCAAGATATAAGGAAGACGAATCACTTCTAAATCTTGATATGGTTGAGGAAAAAAATTGCGGCAATAATATACGATTATATGGAATAACTGATTTTGGAAAAGAAATGTTAAAAACCATAAAAGATAGGAGATAAAAACAGCCTTTTATCGTTTCTTTCTTACGCATTCTAAAAAATTGTAAATTTAATACAATTAATAATTTGTTAATATTTATATACACAATCATAATATATATCTAAAGCGTTCAAATATTGGAGGACAACAGAATTGAATAAAAATGACTTGTGGAAGAAAGTTTTAACCTTTGGGATATTATTTGTATTTATTGGTGTGGGCGTTGCGCCAGCATCATTGATTTCAAAAAATACTGAAAAAACCAGTAACTGTGATATACCTACTTGGTATGAAGGAGATGAATGGACATACACTGCCGATCCTGTATATTATTCAGGAGAAAACGGATCTTTTTCTGGAATTGTGGAGAATTTAAAAAACAAAGTGTTGAACATAACAAGTATTGTGCATGACGGTGTGCAATACAAGGTTTACGAAATTGAGATAACTGGGGACATAAGTGGAGATTTTTCATTTAACCAACTTTCTGGTGATCTAGATGGCAAAATTACTGGGACAACCTTTGTACGAGTTTCTGATCTTGCTCAAATAAAAACTGAAATATTATCAGAGGGAACCGTCGAAATATTATTTGTGAACCTAGACTATGAAGCAAACTTTGACACAAATTTTTTCCCTCCATTGGAATTGTACGACTTCCCTCTAAATGTAGGTGAACAATGGGATATATCCTGTGAAAGCATCTCGTCAGGAGCATTCAGTTTAGAAGGAATGATCAACGAATCATCCTCTGGAAGTCAATGGATAAATGAAACGATGTATTGCATACAGAAGGAGGATGTAAGCGTCCCTGCTGGAGTATTTGAATGTTATAAACTTAATCGCACGGATAATTCTATCTGGTATTCTCCAGATGTCGGCAATACCGTTAAATCAATCGTGGATGTGAGTGATGAAAATACTACATTTTATGCGACTCTTTCTCTTGAATCGTTTTCTCGGAGCACCCAACCTATTACCATCACTCTCAATATTGATCCATCCGAAGCAGTTCTCGGTGGAACGGTGAATATTTCTGGCCAAGCAACCGAGCCTGGAACGGGCAATCCTCTTCAAAATGCGAATATTTCAATAGAAATTCCATCGACAGGTGATAGTTGGGTTACAGCTACTAATAGTGATGGATATTACTCGGAAACCATTGCGGCCCCTGAAATAACTGATGATACACCATCTGCTGGCGAAATCGGTTCTGGCGGAGTCATTGTACAATGTTTGTTCTCTCCCTTACATGGCATTAGAGTGAAAACACTAGTAATAATAGAAAACACTCCTCCAGATAAGCCAACTATAACTGGTTCCACAAGTGGCAAAGCAGGAACAGAGTATGAATACACATTGACTAGCACTGATCCAGATTGCGATACAGTATACCTATATATAGACTGGGGCAATGGTGACATAGAAGAATGGATTGGCCCATATGCCTCTGGTACAGATGTAGAAGTAAAACACACTTGGAATATGAATGGAACTTATATGATCAAGGCTAAAGCTAAAGATATCCATGGAGAAGAGAGTGATTGGGCAACACTAGAAGTCACTATGCCAATGGATCAGCAATCAATCAACATATTGTTCCTTCGATTAGAGAGACTCTTGGAGCGTTTTCCAATCTTAGAACAGATACTTTCATCAATTCTAGTTTTAAACAAGATATTTACTTTCTAATGAAATAATCAATAAACCATTTTCTTTTTTTATAACGAATAATGGTTCTAAACCACTTTTGATCACAATAGATCCTACTTTTCAAAGATAAAAACAGTGTTGCGGATAATAGAGGAAAAAATTAAGGTAATACCTGTTAATATGGCCAAAATTTATATACTAAAAGCAAGATATAGGTTTAGACGTGATAATTTGTATCATGTCGGGAGGCAACATAAAATGAGAAAGAAAATTATAGGAATTTTTGTATGTATGCTGTTGATAGGCACTACTACGGTGGCTATAGCAGACTGGAAAGAGGGCGACGGCCACAAGATGCATTTCCCACAATTACCTGATCCAGATGGTTGGGACGTTGACTTCCATGACTGGCAGCTTGGTGATGACTGGCGGTGCAGTGAAACAGGAAATGTAACAGACATCCATTTCTGGATCTCATGGTTTGATGACATGAATAAGAGTATCCCATGGATCAAAGTAAGCATTTACTCGAACAATCCTGGACCACCCTCCATGCCTGGAGATCTATTATGGACCAGACAATTCGATGTAGACGAATTTATCATAGCAGGACCCTGGGATGGCGATCAAGGATGGCTATGGCCATACGGTGAATTTATAGAGCATAATCATCAGCTCTACTGGCAGATCAATATCCCCGAGATCGATCAACCATGGGAACAAAAAGCAGGAGAGGTATACTGGCTTGTAATCGGGATGCCGTATTACGATCCTCCAGTTGCAGTAGGTTGGAAGACCTCACTTGATCACTTCATGGATGCTGCAGTATGGGGTGGAGAAGGAAACTGGGCTCCGATTTACGACCCAATCAATGGAGAGCAGATCGACTTTGCGTTTGTGATTACAACTGAGGAGGAGCCAGAGCCGGAATGCTGCCTCACGATTGAAAGCATGGACGGCGGATTGTTTGCTTCAACTGCATCACTCAAGATAACTGCAATAATCAAAAACACCGGAACTACAGAGTGCAAAGATGTAACCTGGAGTTTTGCCACTTCTGGCGGCATCGTATTGTGGGGACCAAATAGCGGTACGGAATCTTCTATTCTACCTGGAGGAACAATAACTGTGACCTCAAGGATATTCATTGGACTTGCTATCCCTGGTATCTTCCCCGGTAACGTAACGATTACGGCAGATGCATCAAATAACGCATGTCCGGTGGCGACTATGGAAAAAGGATTGTTTTTATTTTTCCTTTTGCTCGCTCTTGCTTAAAGTGATGGTATAAACCATCCACCTCTCTTTTTTTTTTATTTTTAATGTAGTTTTAAGGGTTTAAATCCCCGCCTTTTAAGGCGCCTCCCTGTTTTACCCAGAAAACCTTCTTTTTCTAGAAAACAATTACGTCTTGGGCAGGCGCACCCGCCTTTGGCGGGTGTCTCAGAAAACCTGCCTAGGACGTGACA
>JAUWBM010000028.1 GCA_030601705.1 Thermoplasmatota archaeon | reverse complement strand
TGCAGCAACAGTAGGTCCAGAATCTTGGGCAGGTTATATTGGATTTATTTTACTTAGTATATTTCTAGGATTGATATATCTAATTTTGTCAATCTGTATTTCTGCCTATTGTAAAAGACGTAGTAGAGCTATTGCTGGAGGAATTATATTAATATTTTGGGGGATGATTTTTGGCACTATACTTATGGCTATCATGTATGCCACTGGTTATGAAATAAATGATATTATGACTGGGAATATACCTGACTGGTTTTTTAATGCAGTAGTATTTAGTCCAGGGGATTTACATCAAACAGCAGCTATGAGAGCTTTTGGAATAAATTCAGTTGATATGATGGGATTCTCGGTCACAATACCTGAGTTTTTAAGCATGAATCTTTTACTGGTTGTTCATCTAATATGGTTTATAGTTCCTTTATTCCTGGCATACTTCTTCTTTAAGAGGAGAGATATTTGAAGCGGTAAAAGATTGGAGAAAATGACAGGTTTTTAGATAATATTCAAGACTAAAATACCAAAGATATTTCAGGTTGCGGTCAGATATACCTTACAATACATCAAACTACTACTTTTATAAGAAATAACCGTATTCTTATCAAAAAAGAATGATGGAGGAGAGATGTCTAAAAAAAGTTTTTCTTGGATAGATGTCACTCCTGTAACCTTTACAAGCCTTCTTTTTATTTCTCAAATCGTTGTTGGTATTTATTTACTATCCGATGTTTCGCAAATTGAAATATTAGCATATATCGGCGTTGGACTTTATGCTTTTTCAGGTTGGATTTTTGGTATGTTACCAGTTATGGAATTTCGTAAAAAGGGTGGTGTAAAGAGAGGAAAAAGTTATATTCATACCACTAAACTTGTTGATACTGGCATATATTCTATTGTCCGTCATCCGCAGTATGTAACATTTATATTGTGGGCAATTGCTGGTATGCTGCTTTTCCAGCACTGGGTTATCATCATACTGGGCATTCTCATTATACCGTTGACATATATTGATTTAATCAGGGCAGATAAAGACTCGATTGAGAAGTTTGGAGATGATTACAAAACCTATATGAAAAGAGTTCCAAGAGCAAATTTCTTATTAGGTATCATTCGGTTGCTTCGGTGAAGCCATCGTGGAAGGAGATTGAAATTAATTGTCAAATTTGAATTTATATGGAGGTGAAAAAGACCACATACGAGAGAATTTAAATAAATATACAAGAAAGGCATTTAAATCACTCCCTAAATGTAAGAACCCTCACATTTTAGATATTGGATGTGGAACTGGTGTTCCAACAATAGAATTAGCAACAATGTCTGATGGACATGTTATTGGGATAGATATTGATGTAACATCATTGAATTCGCTTCAAAGAAAAATAAAGGAAACGGAATTAAATAATCGAGTGAGCGCTATTAAAAATTCAATATTGACTATGGACTTCCCTGAAGAAAGTTTTGATATTATTTGGGCGGAAGGTTCAATATTTGTAATTGGGTTTGAAAATAGTATAAAGAAGTGGCATCAATTTTTAAAACCTAACAGATTTTTAGTAATTCATGATGAAAATAAAGATAAAACCAAAAAGCTTGGATTAATAACAAAGTGTGGCTATACACTTATCGCTCAATTTGAATTATCGGATAATCTCTGGTGGCTTGAATATTATACTCCTTTAGAACAGCTTATTCAAGAGTTCCGGCATAAGTATCCTAAAGACTCTGAGCTTATTAATGAACTTAATAAAGATCAGATTGAAATTGATAAATGCAAGTCAAATTCCGTAGTGATTAGTTCGTTCTTTGTAATAATGCAAAAGGTGTAAATGGATTATCTAAAAATTCGGTCATCCTTACATCCATCAAATACCCCTTCTAAATAAACATATAACAACATTGTTGTCTATCGAAAACCTCTTTCTCCTTTAATTTTTCATCTAAAGAATGGATGCTATATATTGTATAAATTCCGATATGATCTTGAGACTATGATTAGGTAAATGTAAAAATGAAATCAGAATAAATTTTCCAATTTTCTTGGTATTTTTTTAAAAAGATTTATATCCTTCTTTTACATTATAAATAGAGGGTATAAAAATATGAAGAAAATTTTGCCAATAATGGCAGTGTTGATTTTAATCCTAAGTGGATTTGGAGCAGGCGCTATATCAAAAGATGTTACTTATGATGCCAAAACTGAAAAAAAATCTGATGAGAGCACGATATCGTTTTCACCGCCGATTATAGAAGAGCACGATGGAGATTATCTTGAGGTGCGCCTTATGGATGTATCAACATATTTGATGAATCCTGGTCAACCTATGGTTCCAAAGGTTGTAAAAAATGTTGAGCTTGCTTTTGGTGTAAAGAATGTTAAAGTCGACGTGATACCTAAAACGGTGAAAGAGTATGAAATTACAAAGGAGATTCGTCCTGCTCCTGCACCTGTACCATTAACAGAAGAGAAGTATAATGTTGTTGTGAAATCTGAGAAGAATGTGGAGGTATATACAAGCAGGGAACTCTTTCCATCTACTTGGTATAGATATGATATTGGCTGTGGGCTCAATGCTGCTAATGAACGAGTCACGCATGTGGCTATACATCTCTTTCCAGTGAGATATATTCCCGCAGAGGGTAAGCTGTACGTAGCAGAGGGCGCTGATATTACGATAACCTATGAGGAACCCAGGTCAAATCCATTCCCCAAGAACAGTGCATATGACCTGGTCATTATTACTCCTCAAAAGTTTTCTGGTACACTACAGAAACTAGTAGATCATAAGATTGATCATGGCTTAAGTACAACAATTAAAACAACCGAAGCAATATATGGTGAGTACAGTGGCGTAGACGAACCCGAGCAGATCAAGTATTTCATTAAACATGCGATCGAAACTTGGAATATTAGCTACGTCTTGCTTGTAGGGGGGTTGAAATCACTCATATGGAGCAAACCGAGAGATGATTATAACCAGGGTACAAAAGGCTGGCATGTTCCGGTTAGATACACTAATCTCTTTGATGACCCAGAACATCCATTGAGAGGCGATACTATATTTGATCCGGGAGTCATTAGTGACCTTTACTATGCAGATATTTATGAGGCTGAGGGAAATTTCTCAAGCTGGGATCCAAATGGCGACGGTATCTTTGCTGCATGGGGGCGACCTGGTGTAGATAATGATACACAAATAGATTTGTATCCTGATGTATGTCTTGGAAGATTGGCATGTAGAAACAAATACGAAGTAAAAAACATGGTTAACAAAATCATTAAATATGAAAATACAGCATATGGAGAAGATTGGTTTAAAAAGATTATTGCGGTCTCAGGAGATGGGTTCCTCGATCAAGAAGATCTTGACATTCAGTGGGATGTTAATAGCCTTCCAGATGGGGATTATGCCATTTATGCGCAGAGTAAAAACCCGGATAATACATATGGAGATATTGATGTTATCAATGTAACTCTGGATCGGTCGATTGAATCTAATATATCCTTCAATCATGATGATCATCTTAAAATCGAGAGTTACCCATGGTCTCCGATAGCTGAGATTACATCACCCTCAGAAGGTGACATACTTGGGAATACTGATTTTTTTTACGAACCAACAGAGGGGGAGGCCTACTGTAACAGTTTTACTAACTGGGCAAACGTTAGTTATGAGAGTGGAATCATGCATATCCGTGGGAAATCCTATGATCCACAACCATATGGAAATGTGACAGATATACATGTTTGGATAGAAAATAGCGATGAACAGATTGTTTTCTCCCAGTGGAGAAATGATACAAAAATGTATTATGAGGGGGAATGGGTTACCGGTGAAAAACTGTTGAAAGGAAAAGGTGGAGCTCTTTATTACATGCCTGGCGACTTTGAGAAAGAAATCCTATGGACTTCTAATGGGAAGTTCACCGGTCAAGAGGATGTAATAGACGCATTGAGTGAAGGGAGCGGGTTTGTCTTCTTTTCAGGACACGGAAGCCCACGAGTCTGGGCTGACCATTATCCTGGAGTCCCTGGTAACCGGGGACATGGCAGCGTCACAGGGTTGCTGACCAATGATCCCTTTGGCGGTCCTCCATTCTTGCCAGTAGAAAGGATATTAAACATTGATAAGCCGTTTGTACTTGTCGTTGGGGGATGTCATAATAGTCAGTTTAATGTGTCATTAATCCCCTCACTCTTAGATTATCGGTTGGGGCTTCATATGTGGACATATGGCATGCCGGCTCCTGAATGTTGGAGCTGGTGGCTTACACGACTTTCACGACGTGGTGCGATTGCCACGATAGGTAATACTGGACTTGGCTATGGAATGTTAGGGGAAGATTGTACTATTACTGGTCTCGACGGAGGAATTAGCTTGGAGTTCTTCCGACAATATGCTGAAGAAGGTCATCATATCCTTGGAGAAACATATAGCCAAACACTTACCTACTACATCGGTACCTTTGACATGGAAGAAGATGATCATGTGAAAACAGTACAGCAATGGGTGCTTCTAGGTGATCCAAGTCTCATGATTGGGGGATACTCTTAATTAAATAACCCCTCTCATTTTTTCTTATATTTTGACATAAAAACAAAATTCCATGTATATGCAGATGCTATAAAGGCTATGATTGGGATTGCTTTTTATGTTGATAAGTTATTGAATGGGAAAGTGGTCACAAACGCTCAGTTAACATATAGGATATGACCACGTTACTTATTTACAAAATAGTATATTAATGATTAGAAAAGTGATGTAAATGACCAACGGACATAAAAGGCATAATTACGAAAAACGTGTAGACATTGCTGGCGAATACAGATGGGGAGATGTAGGTCAACTTCTCCTATTAGTTATATTTATTATTGGAATGGTTTCTGATTTGTTTATTTTAAATATTTCAAGATCTTGGCAGAATGTAATTCCATGGTATTATCGAGTCATTATTTTCGTTCCTTTATTTTTAATTTCAGGTTATCTTGTTCAAAATGGTTTGAAAAAGGTTTTCAAGGAAGAAAGAAAAGAATTGAAAGTTATTAGATCTGGTGTATTTGGGGTTGTCCGTCATCCAATATATCTAGGCTCTATTCTTACATTTCTCAGTTTTACTATACTATCATTATCTGTTGTAGCCTTGATTATTTGGTTTGTCATAATAGTATTTTATTATTATCTTTGTAGGTATGAGGAAAAACTTCTGATTGGGAAACTTGGTAAAAAATATCGTGATTATATGAAAGAGATTCCTATGTTGATTCCAAGAATTCGGAGAAAATAATCAGGGGGCTATAATTAGGCACTCTTATCCTTTGATTGGATACAAAAGCTATATTTTGGAGCAACATCCAATAAGCACTAGAAAGATGTATGTGTCGTTAGGCATTTCTTAACCCAATACTTTTTCCCACTCCAATCCCTGGTATGCTTAGCCTCTTTTCAATTTTGTCTATAATTGCTGTAAATAAAACGGTTAACACTAAATATATAATGGCAATAATGACAAATATCTCTATAAATCTGAAAGTCTCTGCTGCAATAAATTTACCTTCTGCTGTTAACTCCCGTACCTGAATAATATATGCAATTGAAGTATATTTTAAAAGGTAAATAAGTTCGTTTGACCATGCTGGGATGGAGATTCGTAACGCTTGAGGAAGGATTATATTTTGAATGGATTGCAATTTGTTCATTCCGAGAGTCCTTGCGGCGACCATCTGGCCAGACGGAATCGATTGGAGAGATCCTCTAAGGTATTCAGCTTGATATGCTCCACTATTAAGCGACAAACCTAAAAGAGCCGCTGATAACGGCGTCAAAACGATTCCTATAGCGGGCAGACCAAAATAAAGAATAAATAATTGTACCAATAGTGGTGTCCCGCGAATAACTTCTATGTATCCAATGCAAACACCGGAAATGATCTTATTTCCGTAGACTCTGCCAAGAGCTAATGTAACTCCGATTACAAAACCGACTGCTAATGATATGAAAGTAAGAATAAGAGTGATGGACAAGCCGTCAAGAAGACTTGGTAGTGAATCCATAAAAAATTCAAAAAATCCAGACGTTGTCTTTCCTCCTTACTCTTTCCCATATAATGTTGATATTTTCCCTAAAAACTCTTTGGTTCTCGCCTTTTCTGGATGTTGAAACATTTGCTTCGGCGGACCACTCTCAACGATTATTCCACCTTCCATGAATATGATCTCATTGGCAACATTTCTCGCAAATCCCATTTCATGGGTAACAACCAGCATCGATATCTCTCCTGCAAGTGTTTTCATGACATCAAGGACGTCTCCGATGAGTTCAGGGTCAAGTGCTGACGTAGGTTCGTCAAAGAGAATAACCATTGGATCCATTGCCAAGGCACGAGCAATTCCAACCCGTTGCTTTTGTCCCCCAGAAAGTTGCGCAGGGTATTGTTGTACTTGCTCTTTCAGCCCCACTCTTGTTAATTCTGCCATTGCCCGCTCTTGCGCTTTTTCTTTGTCCATCCCTTTCACCTTCTCCAGTCCAATACTGACATTTCTAAGGGCAGTGAGGTGATTAAAGAGATTGAATTCCTGGAAAACAAAGCCTATTTTCTGTCGAATTTTGTTGATATCTGTTGCGGGGTTTGTGATTTCTTCACCATCAAGCCAGACCTTCCCTTTATCAGGAGAATCCAATTGATTAATACAACGAAGAAGCGTACTTTTTCCCGTTCCGCTGGTCCCAATAATAACTTTTGTTTCCCCTTTTTCCATGGTGAATGATATTCCTTTTAATACCTCGAGATCACCGTATGACTTGTGGACATCTTTTACTTCAAGCATATGCATGGTTTTTCCTCCCGTCTATCTTTCAACTCCCACCTCAAACCCTGCCATTTTATATTTTTTCTCAAGATAGTTCAAGCCTTTACTGGCAGAAATCACAAGAATAAAGTAAATGAGTGCAATAATTAACAACACAGGTAGGATTAAATCTGGATCTCTCACATAGACGTATCGACCCTGCCTCATTAACTCGATAACTCCAATGCTAAAGGCGATCGACGTGTCTTTTAACACAATTGTCAATTCATTGGACCATCCAGGGATAGACAAACGAAGGACTTGTGGTAGTATGATATATCGTACGCTCTTCAATTTGGGCATCCCTAATGATAGCGCCGCTGTCATCTGCCCTTTAGGAATCGAGTTGATTGCACTTCGATAAATCTGTGCTTGATATGCCGCACTTCTTAAACCTAATCCCAATACCGCTGCTGTAATAGGATCTAGACCTAGCCCCAACTGAGAAAGCCCAAAAAAAATGAGGAAGAAAATAACAAGAAGGGGTATTCCTCGAAATACTTTTTCATAAATTAAAATAAAAGAAGAGAGAGGTGGCTTTCCGTACGAACGGCCAACTGCCAATAAGAGGCCAAGAAGCGATCCTAGTATCAGACTTAATATCGTCAGCCCTATGGTGAATTTGAGACCTTCTAGGAGCTGGGGAAATGAATCCGCAAGGACTTCAAGCATCTATGAATCAACTTTCTGTTAATTTTCACTCAAAATATTTCGTTATGAGTGTAGTCCATTCCTCGGATAACATGAACTCGTTCAATTCTGCATTTATATTATTCAAGAGTTCTGTTTCGCCTTCTCGTACGCCAAGTCCGTATGATTCTCCCGTTATGATAGTATAGGCAACTTCCCTTCCCGAATCTTCGGCAAATGCTTGAGCAACGGGTAGATCGAGAATGATTGCATCTAATCTTGCTGGTCCAATGTCCAAATCAGCGACCGCGTCGATGTATAAATCGTAGAGCTTGAGGTTCGCTTCATCCATTAGTTCTGTATCAATGAGATTTTCTTGTACCCATCCTGCTCCCGTTGTCCCTGTTTGTGCGCCGATTGTAAGGTTAGCAATACTTGCTGTAAAATTTTCGAGATTGTGTGATTCATTGATTTCTACATCTGAACCTTTTTTGATTAATACTGATTGATCAGCTTCATAATATGGAATGCTGAAATCGATCTGTTCTTCTCTTTCCTCTGTAATGGTCATTGCTGCAGCAATAACATCAATCGTTTCTGCTTGCAGTGATGGGATCAATGAGTCAAAGCCGATATCCTTGACTTCAACAGTGTAATTCAGGTTTTCGAGGATTGTTGTCACCATTTCAATATCAAAGCCGATAATGTTACCGCTTGCGTCAGTATATTCAAATGGGGCAAAATCCGCTGATGTTCCGACAATAATTTTGTTTACTTCCTCTTCTTCTACACACCCGGATAATGCAACACCAAGTCCTACCATTACTATTACCATTAATGTTGAGAGTATCTTCTTTTCTTTATTCATGTTTCACCTCCTCCGTTTTATGAAGATATGATTTGCCTATTATTTAAATCTTCTAGTTTTTTTACTTATCATTGAAATTCCCATTTTGTCTGTTGGAGTAATATCTAGCAAGTTTTCAGTCTAATCAGATGGCTATGATTTGAGTATACATAATGAAATCATAAACCGTAATCACTATTTTGCATAAAAACGACGATAATAAATAATAAAAAGGTTTAATCTTATATATTAAATATTACATATAATATTGATAGAGGTAAAATATGAAGAAAGCTGTTACAATTATAATTCTCTTGCTATTACTTGTTCCTATTATTCCTATAAGTGCTGAGAAGCTGGATAGCATTGTAGAACAATGTAATCTGCCTACTTATTTCAGTTGGCAGGACATCAATGGTACAGACTATACCACACCTATTAAAGATCAATCTCCAGCTCCAACATGTGAAACCTACGGCTTATGTGCCTCACTTGAAACACTAATGCAATACCAAATGGGAGAGAGATATGGCCCAGATCTTTCAGAAACACACCTATATTTCTATGCAGGTGGGACATATGAGGCGGGATATGTAAATCTAATAGACGCAGCAAACTATCTCATGGAATATGGCGTCCCTGACGAAGGATGTTACCCTGATCCACATAGACCATTTGATTACCCATTTGAAAGTCTACCCGGATGGGAGAATAGAACAGTAAAAATACAAGATTGGGGATGGGTCGACCACGACGTTGATGCAATAAAGAGTGCTCTAATGGAGCAAGGTCCACTCGTCATATGCATCTCATTTCCGATAGATTTCTTCTACTATCGCGGAGGCGTTTACGAACCTCGATGGGGAAGACACGCTGGAGGGCACGTCGTAACCATTGTAGGATATGATGACATCGACGAATGCTGGATTGTAAAAAACAGCTGGGGGACAAGATGGGGAGAAACTGGTTGGTTCAGAATGTCTTATGACGCTAACATTTTCGCAGACTGGTATGGAGAAGGCACAGGGATAATGTATATCAACGGCGTCTACGGAAACTTGAAACCTGATGTCCCGAAAGTACAGATTGAAACACCAAAATTCCTTCATACTTATGTGTTCGGCAGGGGATTTCCAACGATTTTCAAAAAACTACCGATTCAAAAAGCAGCAGCGAGAATATTTGGAAACCTAGAAGCAGAAGTAACCGCTGAAAA
This sequence comes from Thermoplasmatota archaeon, assembly GCA_030601705.1. Lineage (GTDB taxonomy): Archaea > Thermoplasmatota > E2 > DHVEG-1 > DHVEG-1 > JAGLML01. The sequence goes on along the minus strand of JAUWBM010000028.1, from coordinate 18,001 downwards.
CACCGACAAAGTTGAATTCTACATTGATGGAGTATTGCAAGATATTGATGATGAGGCACCATTTAAATGTTATCTGCAAGCTACACGTGGAATCCACACTTTAGAAATAAGAGCAACCAACGACTACAATACATCATTAGACATAGTAGATTTTTATGTATTTCTCTAAACATCTTTTTTTAAAAGGAAAAGAAATCTAACTAAACATGAGAATGAATATTTGGTATACTATTAGTCGAATCGGGAGACTATAATTAGAGTTTTAAGGAGAAAAACTAGCAACAATTGAGGAATTTTTACTAGATTTATTACTTGTTGTGTTATTGATTGAGTGATTTACTTGGTTTTCGATAAATCCTTCCTCCCCATTTTATTTCTGTTTTAAAAATTGATGCAAAACTATTATATGCTACTACAAATAAAACAATAGGCATCATCATTGCATATGAAAATGAAGAACCAAATCTATCTTTAGGATATCCCATGTTTTTTCGAAGTATTGAATGTGCCATCCAACCAGAAATCATTTCAAAAAATATTGTTGAAACCATTAATAAACCTGGAATTATATAACCAGCAACTAGCAATACAAACCCAAGTACTGTAACTATTTTTAGAGTCACTGCACCAATTACTGAAAGCATCCAGGTCCAGGCTGAAGGATAATACCATCGCACCCAGGTTAACTGTCTAGTGCCCCATTTTACAAAATTCCATATGCTTCCTTCAACAGGACTTTCAGATATACATTTTGGTAAAAACTTTATTTTATAACCTGCTTTTTTTACAGTTTTTGTGAGAATTAGATCATCAGAAAAACCCTTTTTCCATTCTTTCTCAATATCTAATTTATTAAAAAGTTTCTTTTTTATAGCGGTTGATCCGCCCCATGCATAATTGTATGAACTATAAAACAGGGAAATGCTTTGAGCCATATTCCAACAAGAAACAAATAATGATTTCAAATCAAAAGGGAAAAACCATCTGTAACCTGTCGTAGCACCAACATCATCCTTGTTTAGATATGATACTAAAAGAGACAGCCATTTTTTATGAGGCTTAATGTCTGAATCGGCAAAAACATAAACCTCTACATCTCCGGTATTTTTTATTCCATTAATTAGAGCAGAGATTTTCCCACTACATCCTTCAATAAATTCAGAAACAACAATAGAGATTTTCACATCCTTTCCGTACATTTCTTTTAATGTTTTATATGCAGGATCATCTTTGGAGTCTGTTACAAATATTACATTATAATTTTTATAATCTTGATTGCTAATTGCTTTTACATTTTCTTTAAAATTTTTTTCCACTCCTTTACAAGGGACAATAACACATGTTTTTGGATTGTATGTGGGAGTTTTTTCTTTTTTATAACGAAATCCTGCTGAAACCCAGGCATATAGCATTGCAATTTCAGCAAAAACTGCAATTATGCCAAGTGTTAAAAACAAAATATACAACATATTTTTCGTCACTCCTAATTTAAATAATCATCAGTATTCTATTTAAACATATTTTTAATACTCTACTCATACTTGGATTTATCAGATTTTTTTCTATTCAGTATTGAATTTTTTATTTTGCTGTTGTTTCTGTTCTTTTTTGCCTGGTTTCCCTGGTATTTGCTCGTTCCCATCCTAATAGAATCTTAAACAATGTCGTTTTCCCGCAACCATCTGGACCAAGAAGCCCAATATGGGTATCAGTACCGACATCAAAGGAGGTGTCATCAACTAAGAGAGTTTACCCTCGAATGTTTTTGACAAATCATGGGCTTTAATCAGATGGCTATGATTAGATAATGGAGCAATATGTGGCAGGTAGATTCTAGTGTATGGCAAATTGACATATATTTTCATTAGTTGGTTTTTTTAAATGCGTATCTGTTTTCTAAAATGAAATGATTAAAAAAATTAGTACCCCTTCATACATTATCGATAAAAAAATTCTGAAGAGATTTAATCAAAGACAGGCAGTATTTGGTAGAAAACTTTATGATGAAAAATCAGATTTTTACAAAAAAGGAATGTATGATAATTCCTCAAAAGTGATATCAAGTGGTAAAGAGGGCTATTCTCATTTAGATTTTGCACGAATGATGGGTTCATGGGCTGTGTATGATTATTTTCATAATGCATTTTCGTGGAGTAATTTAACTGATGCTAATTCAGTTATGCAAAAACCGGTGTTAGAAAAATTTCCTGCTAAAGATGCTGAAAAAATGAGTGAAGAAATTAAAAAAACAGCTAGATATTATGGTGCTTTTCAAGTAGGGATAACTCGCATCAATAATAATTGGATTTATTCAAAAGATATGGATGATGCGCACATTGAAATTCCTGAAGAATGTAAATTTGCAATTGTAATGACTGTGAAAATGATTGGTTCAGCGATAATAACTTCACCTACCTATAAAGCTTGTACAGCAACAGGTCTTGCATATTCACAAATGGCTTTTTTAGTTAGTTGTATGGCTGAATTCATTAGAAATCTTGGTTATACAGCAATTCCCATGGGAAACGATACTGCTCTTAGTATTCCATTAGCAATAGATGCAGGGCTTGGTGAGTTGGGGAGAAATGGTCTTCTAATAACACCGGAATACGGACCATGTATCAGGATTTGTAAAGTATTTACAGATTTAGAATTGAAAACAGATAAACCAATAACTTTTGGTGTAATAGATTTTTGTAAAAATTGTGAAAAATGTGTAGAGGCTTGTGAGGCAGATGCAATTCAAACAGAAGATGAACTCTCTTTTAAGACTGCATGTCCTTCAAATCGTCAAGGTGTTTTAAGATGGGCTGTGAATCAAGATAAATGTTATAAATTCTGGGTAGAAAACGGTGGAGAATGTTCTAACTGCATTGCAGCATGTCCTTTTTTTACAAAAAAGATTTAATATTATCTAATTCGGAGCAAAATATTACAATGAATAATTTCATTGTTTTTGCATTACAAAAAACACCGAACCATACCAAGAGTTAAATTTTCGAAATAAATCAATTTCCAATTGCTCCTCTTCAATCATTTCCATTGCTTTAGGATTATCCTTGAATTTTATTCTCATATCTTTCAAACGTTTTTCTAGTGGTGTATAATACAGATCCCACCATGCATCTTCAGGCAATGGGAAATAACCAAGAATTTTGCATCCGCATTTTTCAATAATTCTTAGATTATTTTCTATTGTTGTAATTTCTGGATAAACATTTTCCCAGTAATCACTAATTTCTTTTGGTGGATTATTTTTAAGCCATGTCATTTCATGGACGGCAAGATATCCATTTGGTTTGATATATTTCTTCCATTCAGAAAGCCCTTTTTCAAAGCCCATTACAAAAATTGATCCTTCTGCCCAGATTATGTCAAAAAATTCTTCAGGATATTTAATTTCAAACATTGATTGGTTTACGGCTTTTACTCTATCTTTAAGATTTTCTTTTTCAATTGATACTTTTAACTGGTCAAGATACTGTTGGAAAATATCAATTCCAATTATTTCCCCATCAGAAAGTTTTGCAAGCTTAATCGTCTGCATACCTGGGCCGCAGCCGATGTCAAGGATTTTAGGCTGTTTGATTACTGGTATCATTTCAAATGCTTTTTGTGTGTATTCATCTCTTCCAGATCCTTGACGAGGCATGTCTTTATGAATCTCTAATAAAAGTTCCCAATCTATATCCATCTAACAAAGCATTAAAAAATTATTATTTTAATATATTGGAGCAGTACATTGCGGGTATTTTATTAATAAACGGTTGATGCATAGCAGGCTTAGAAAAGTGATTAATATGAAGGAAGGCCATAAAAGACATAATTACGAAAAACGTGTAGATCTTGCTGGCGAATACAGATAGGGAGATGTAGGTCAACTTCTCATATTAGTTATATTTTCTGTTTTTATGATTAGGTCTTCTATGATGTGATTTATGATATGATTTTTGTCTTCTATTTGCTTTTCTATAAAAAGCTACTTTTTCAAAATCTGGCATTTCCACTCTTTCAATATTTAGCTCATTATTACTTTGTACTCTTCTAAAATTGTCATGATCCGCTGCAGTAAGTAGAGTTATTGCCGCTCCGTTTTCTCCTGCACGAGCTGTTCTACCAATACGGTGAATATACTCAATAGACGTCTTTGGGACATCATAATTGTAGATATGACTAACATTTTTAATATCAAGACCTCTAGCTGCTACATCAGTTGCTACTAGAACATCTGTTTGCTCATTTTTAAGACCATCAAGTGATCGTGTTCTTTGATTCTGAGTCATGCCGCCATGAATGGCTGATGCATGAATTCCATGTTTTCTGAGATTTCTAGCAACAATATCTGATTCTCTACGTGTTGCACAAAAAACAATTGCAAGACCCGATGTATCATTTTTTAACAAATGTACAAGTAGTGAAAATTTTTCATTCTGATTATAAATATCATAATAAGTTTGATGCAGTTTGCTTGCATCCACCTGAGATTTAGTTTTTATAACAAGAGGATTGTAAAGATGCCTATTCATAAGCCTATGAATACTTCCTACTATTGTTGCACTGAACATGAGTGTTTGCCTTTTCTTTGGCACATGACGTATTATTTTTTCTACATCATCGATAAAACCCATATCTAGCATTTTATCAGTTTCGTCAAGTACAAGAAATCCTACATTTCTAAAATCTATTGTTTTTCTGCGTAAGTGATCAAGCATTCTGCCAGGTGTACCAACAACTATCTCAGAAGTACGTATTTTTTTTATCTGCAGTTCTATACCTACACCGCCATACACACTTGTTGTCTTAATACCAAGTATTTTTCCAAAATCTTTGAATACATCTGTCACCTGCAAACACAGCTCTCTTGTAGGAGTAAGAACAACTGTTTGAAGTCCTTCACCTGGGATGATTCCATCTAATATAGGGAGACAAAATGCTAGTGTTTTCCCTGATCCTGTCTCTGCTTGACCGACAACATCTTTTCCATCTATGATTCCAGGTAAACATTTCTCTTGAATAAGAGTTAGTTCTTCGAATCCTTGTTCATGTATTTTATCTATTAGTTTTTTGTTTATATTGAGTTCTTCAAATTTCATTTTTTTTCACCGATTATAAAATATTTTTTTTACATAACAATGTCAATATCCAGTTTTTCTGGAAGCTCCTTGTAACGATTTCTAATAGTTGCCTCCATAACACCAGCGATTTCTACATCTATTACTAGTCCACATTTTTCACAAACAAGTTCTGCACGTGAATAATCTTTTGTAAGATGTGTACTACCACATTTTGGACATTTCATTGTTTCTTCTATTGTCTGTTTATTTTTGTTTTGTTTCTTTTTTTTCCTTTTCGTTTTTCAATTAAATCAAACCTATAAAGAACTTATAAGTATTTTTTTAAAAAAAATTTAAAGAATTAGAAACCAATCAAATATATATTTACAGCTTTTTTACATTTGTTGCTTTTGGACCTTTTTCAGAATCTTCTTTTTCATATTCAACAGGGTCTTCTTCATTAAGGGCTGTACCCTCAGCTATGTCATTCTGATGAACAAAGATATCTTTTCCATCTTCACCAATTATAAATCCAAAGCCTTTTCGTGGGTTGAACCATTTTACTTTTCCTTTCATATTTTTACCTCTTTATATGTCATATTTTACGTTCTGCAAAAAGAACTAAAGAAAAAAATTCCAAAGTTTGAAAAAATCAAAAATATGAAACCTTAATCTATATCCTTTTTTTGAAAGAGAACTGCTTATGCTATAAATAGGTTTCTACTTTTATTTTTTTAGTAATTGGAGGCATAATAATCTTTTTAATTTTTTATTCAAACAAGGAGCAATACCTCAGTCGTGCTGTTAGAAATCAATAGTCTAGGAGTTATCTCGTATTTGTGAACAATAGTAATATACTTGAATCGAATTTATCTTTGTAGAATATATATGAACTCAGAGGAATATTTTCAAATTGTTGCCAAAGAAAATCCATTGGAGTTTTTTTCTAAACACATTTGCCCCTATCTTGTTGGTACACAATGGGATATCATTCGGAAATGTTCACTTCTGATGGGTGTAACAACTGATCGTCCTAATTTACGGATGAGACTTCATATCTTACTTTGTGGTGGTCCGGGCACTGGTAAATCAGAATTTTTAGGGTGGTGGCAACAAAAGATAAATGGAGCCCTTGTTAACTCTGAGCTTACATCGAAAACAGGTCTTGTTGGTGATGCTCGTGGTAAAACAATCCATCCCGGCTTGCTTGCTCGGTGTAATGGCTCAGTTCTATTGGTTGATGAACTTGATAAAATGTCGATCGAGGATCAAAATGGTCTTCTTCAAGCCATGGAGGAAGGGAAGTATATCATTACTAAAGGGAAGAATCGACAAGCATTTAAAGCAGAAGTCCGAGTTATTGCAACTTGTAATGATGTAAATAAAATTCAACAACCACTTGTCGATCGTTTTGATTTTCCGTTCAAAGTTGCACGAATTTCAAGAATAAAACGGGCAGAGTATGTGTCTGATATTATAGATAGTTTTATGGGTAAGAATGCAAAAGAGTATTCCCTTGTTGTAAAAGCATATCTGAACTGGGCGCGAAACGCGAAGACACGAATCGATCCAGCTGATGAACCAGCAATTAAAAAGGCAATAAAGAATTATATTCTACATACGGATGCAAATATTGAAGGTATATCCTACCGTAGCCTTGAATTTTCAATTTTGCGGATTGCATATGCACTCGCGTTACTTGAAAGAAGGAAAATTATAGAACGTCACATTAATTTTGCCATTGAATTAAAAGATACCATTTTTAAAAATTTCATAGGTATTACAAAGTAATGGATACAATAGCTAACAAGTTTTAATCCAATCATGAGGCTATGATTAGAGTTTCTAAGGAGAAATGTTGTCTATAATTACTATTTATGATTAGAGGCTGGAGCAATCTATTTTTTCTTTAAAGTAAATACATAATATTATTTTTATTGTTAAGATCAGTTATTGTTATAATATGTAAGTGTTAAATCTAGGGAATAGCAATTAAATCTGCTATTTTTAAAAAACCATAAATAAAATAACCTACCGATAACAAAATGAATGGAACAAATATCCAGTTCTCATGAGCGTATAATCTCCCATCTCTAAATTTGATATTTGAGGCAATAACAAAAATCAAAGTATAAATAATAATAATTAAAGAAGTTATTTTTAGTTCAAAATTTGTAGTTAGAAATACAAAGGTAAAAATTGCAAGTATTATAAAAGTCAAAGGATACAATGCCGTTAAAATTTTCTTAGGACCAAAAAACACTGCAGAGGTCTTTAGCCCAGCTCTTTTATCAAAATCATAATCAGTTACAACAGTTGGAATATAAAAAACTGCGGCTACAATAAAAGTACCTATTATGAATAGTAAATTCATATTTGCTCCACCGATACTTAATCCAGCTATAAGAGCTACTCCAGCTGCTAAAGCATTACATAGAATGTCTGTAACGGGTTTTGTTTTAAATCTAGTTGGTGGCATTGAATAAATATATCCTATTATATTTGCGATAATAAATAACGTAAAAAAGAGATAGTTAACCAGCCATGCAAAAAAGAGAGAAATAATTACTAATATCAGTGTTATAAATAAAGCTGTTTTTTCAGATATTTCTCCGGTGACAAAAGGCTGATTTGATAGATTCATGTCCTTTGCTCTTCCATCATGGAATTTATCAACATCTTTATCAGATAACGAATTTAAAATAAAACTAAAGCTCATCCAAGAAACAAATGCGATTAAGGAGAAAATAATATGAAATGGATTAGTATTTTTCGTAGCTCCAATTCCAAAACCTAATGAAAAGGGTAAAAGAAAAACAATCCAAGCAACAGGTCTTACCAAACGAATATATTTTGATTTCATATTATCTCTCTGAGTATATCAAATATATCTGTATTAATAACATGTTATTTATTTTTAATCTGTTAAAATAGCATCAAATAAACTCACTAATAATGAGGCTATGATTAGAGTTTATAAGGAGAAATCATAACAATAATCACTATTTATGATTAGATTATTGGAAGCAATATCTATCAGGTTTTAGACGGACCTGGCGGGTTAAGGGGATTTTACAGGAGAAACACTGTATAGAATGGGGTGTTTTTTGCGTTTGTTTGCAGCTATCTGTTGGAGTAATGAATCACTTATTTTTAATTTGGTAACTTGTCCCACCGATTTTTATATTTCTCAGCCTGTGTATGTCGTATTCCCCATCGCCAATCATCTGGAGGTGGTTCTTTACCTGTTTGTCTTCTTTGTTTTACTATATGCTTACGGTAATCCTTCCATTCTTGCATTATTTCTTTGCTAGTTAGAATATAGTAAATTGGCTGATTCATACTATCCAAAAAAACATCAACTAAAATATAATACAAATCTTCCTTAGGTTCTTTAAATTTTATTTCCCAGAAGTTCTTTTTACTGTGCCCTTTGACATCAACGCGAAATTGAATACTTGAATCAATATTTGAAACATGTAAATCAGTTTCAGGAGCATTTCCAAGTGTAAATGAAATAATATAACCTTTCCTTGTAAGTTCAGCAGCAACAAAGAATTGTGCTGCCCATTGTACACTATAACGTTTTACATTTGACATCATTGTATAAATCATACTCCTTAATATTAATTTTACCAAAAGTAATAAACTCTGTAATTTTGTTTCAAAGTTGTTGACCGAAACATAGAATAGAAAATTGATATATTACAATCCGGAAAGAAATGGATGAAGAAAAATTAAATGAATTTATCAATTATGTTTCAAAATTAAAGGGATATGAAAAAGGGGAAGCTCAATTATTCTTAGATAGATTATTTATTGCATTTGGGCACAAAGGAGTCATTGAAGCAGATGCTGCGTTAGAATACCAAATTAAAATTGATTATAAAACAAAATTTTGCGATCTGTTATGGCCAAAAAAAGTTTTAATTGAAATGAAAAAACGAGGGGAAAAATTATCGAACCATTTTATGCAAGCGAAGGAATATTGGGATAATACATATGGAGGTAGAACTGAATATGTAATTTTATGTAATTTTGATGAATTTTGGATTTACAATTGGAATTTTCAAAGAGATCCATTAGATCAAATAAAAATAACAGAATTGAATAAGAGATGGAGGGCATTAGGATTCTTATGTAAGAAAGAAATTAAACCCATATTTGGAAACAATTTAGTTGAAGTAACTGAAAAAGCAGCTGATAAAATTGCTTTATTATATAATAAATTAATAGAGCGAGGGATTGAAAAAGATAAAGCACAAAGATTTGTAATGCAATGTCTAGTTGCGTTATTTGCTGAAGACTCAGGTTTGTTCCCTGAAGATGGTTTTTTTATTGATATTATTAACGAATGTCTAAATGGCCAATCAAGTTATGATTTGTTTACATCATTATTTTGCCAAATGAACTCAAAGGACTCTGCTAATGGAGGTAGATTTAAAGGAGTTGATTACTTTAATGGCGGAATTTTTAGTGAGACATATGCAATTGAGTTACAGAAAGATGAATTAGATCTTTTATTATGCGCTTCAAAATATGATTGGTCAAAAGTTCAACCATCAATATTCGGAAGTATCTTTGAAGATAGTCTTCATGCAAAGGATAGACATACATATGGTGCACATTTTACTTATGAATCAGATATAATGCGTATTGTTGAACCTACAATTCTACGGCCGTGGAGAAAGAGAATCGCAAGAGCAAAAACTCGAAAAGAATTAGAAACAATCAGAGACGAACTTTCAAAATTTAAGATTCTTGATCCAGCATGTGGGAGTGGAAATTTTTTATATGTTTCTTTTAGAGAACTTAAACATCTTGAATTAAGTTTATTACAAAAAATGAAGGATAATTTTCCTTCAACAGTTAAAGAAAGATTACATTCAGTTATTAAAGGTAACCAGTTCTATGGAATAGATACAAATCATTTAGGAGTAGAATTAGCAAAAATTACACTTTCAATGGCGAAAAAATTTGCAGCTGATGAATTTAACAAATTTACTTCTCAAGATCGCTTATTTGAAGGAGTAGATAAACCTTTACCATTTGATAATTTAGATGATAAAATCATTTGTGGAGATGCATTATTTCTACAATGGCCCAAGGTTGATGCAATAATAGGAAATCCGCCATACCAATCAAAAAATAAAATGATTGGAGAATTCGGCCCTGAATACGTAGAAAGTATACATGAAGCTTTTCCTGAAATGCCCGGCAGAGCAGATTATTGTGTTTATTGGTTCAGAAAAGCTCATGATTGTTTACCAAAGGGGGGACGGGCAGGATTAGTTGGAACCAATACAATATCCCAAACATACTCTAGAAGAGGTGGTCTGGATTATATTGTATCAAATGAAGGGACAATTGTTGAGGCTGTTAAATCAATGCCATGGAGTGGGAAAGCAGTTGTTCATGTTTCAATTGTTAATTGGGTTAAAGGATTACCAATAAGAGATAAAAAAAGAAAATTAGCAATTCAATTAGGTGAAAAAAAAGATGGTTCCTGGGAAGAATATGATTTAGAGTATATTCCATCTTCGTTATCGCCAAAGATTGATGTTACAAAAGCAAAAAAATTGAATAAATGTACTATTTCAAAAGCCTGTTCTCAAGGTCAAACTCATGGACATGATGGTTTCTTATTAACATTACAACAAAGAAATGAATTGATTAAGAAAAATAAGCATAATGAAGGGGTTATTTATCCATATTTAAATGCAGAAGACTTACTAGGAACCATTGACTCAAAGCCTTCAAGATTTATTATTGATTTTCAACCCCGAACTAGTATTCATGAAGTAGCTATATATAAAGAACCATTTGAACTTATAAAAAATAATGTACTTCCCACAATGATAGAAAATGCCGAGAAAGAAAAAGAACAATTTAAAAATGCAAAAAAGAAAGTGAAGGTTAGGCAAAATCATTTGAAAAGATGGTGGTTATTTTGGAGAAGACGTGAAGGTCTTATTAATCAAATATCAAATAGCCGTAGATTTATTACTTGCGCTCGTGTAACCAAACGACCAATATTTGAATTTATCTCATCAACTATTCGTCCTAATGATGCTCTAACTGTTTTTTCTTTAGAAGATGATTATTCGTTTGGAATTCTACAAAGTACTGTTCATTGGGAATGGTTTAAAGAAAGATGCTCTACACTAAAGGCGGATTTTAGATATACATCTGAGACTGTTTTTGAAACATTTCCCTGGCCACAATGGGGAACTTTATCGACAAAAAGTAAGGTAAATAAAGAATCAAAGAAAACGATGTATAAAATTGCATTAAATGTTGCAACTGCTGCGAAAAAGTTGAGGTCAATTAGAAATAGAATTAAACATGATAATAAATTATCATTAAGAAATATTTATAGAATGTTAGAATTACCGGGAGATAGCGAATTAAAAAGAGCTCATGAAAAACTTGATAGAGCAGTATTAGAAGCTTATTATTATGGATTTCCAAAAAAGATGAAAGAGAAGAATATATTACAATTTTTATTGGATTTAAATTTACTTTGCTTAAAAGCTGATGAAACTGGAAAAGAAATTATCGGTCCAGGTTTACCTTCATTTTGTCATAATAAAAAAGATTTTTTTTCAAACGACTGTATCAAAACTTAACTGAAATAATGATTAGTTAATTTGTGTTTCTTGTGCTTCACAAACAGAGATTTCAATAAACAGGTGAATCCCAAAATCATTCAAAGAAAAGCGCGACATAGAAAAATTGAGACCACACTGAGATGTGATCATGTATCAGATGATATGGTGAGAGAGTATTTTGAAAAACAAAAAGTAGATCACCAATTGACAGAAATGTATACCGAGAATTCTTCAAATCAAGAAAATGATTTTCGCTATCTCTAATTTAAACGTTCTAATCTCTTTTTTTTATTTTTCGAGTTTAGAAATATCAGATTTAAAACTATTCAATGCCTTCATCAATTTCATTCCTTCTGACCACGATAGTTCATCTCCAGAAAACTCACAACGATATAATCCTTGTAAATTCGAGGGAACATCAACACGTTTGTCCCACACTAAAATGACTCTTTTGTCGTAGGTTACAAATACAGATCCAATTTCAATAAGAACATTTTGATTTATCCCATAAACATTATCTTCTCTTTTTTCTTTTTCATCAGCAGTTACACATATAATTGCTGCATTACAATTCTGCATCGAAGTAAGTATTTTTTCGGGAATAGGAATTGCAGTAGTTTCTACTTCTTCGGCAACCTCATAATTCATATCTGCCAATTCTAACATAGTTTTAATTTGCTCTACAATATCTTGATTCTTACTATGAGATATAAAAATTTTAGGTTTTAATAATGGTTTTTCTTCCTCGATTGTTTCAGGTTCTTCTTCAAGCATCTCTTCTCCCATTTCTTCTATTTCACCTGAGATAGCCTCAGGGGAGGTTTCTGTTTTTAATGAAGGGCCTTGAGCAATAAACTGTTCAAGATTTTCTTTTGAAGTTGATAAGCGTGTAGGTGCACCTTTTCTCCCAAATGTCAGATTACCTACTCCTGCTGCTTGAGTTATGTGAAAAAAACAATTTGCCATTTCTCTAATAGAGTTTTCATTATCTGTTCCTAAACTATTTTTATAATGTTCATGCCAATGCCTAGCAACTTCTACATTTGAAATTTCATCATATTTTTGATGATAAATCCATTCTACTGCCACACGATACAGTTCTATATTATTAATCACTTGTTGATAAATTGATGCTTTTTTTTCTGATTTTGCTCTTGAAAGCTTCTGACCCAATGTATCTAATTTAAGCCGATTTCCTTCCTTTTGAATGAAACCCCAGATTGCACAAGCATTTATTTTTCGTGGATCAAGAATCTTTTTCCCCAACACACTTTGAGCTTCTTTGATTGTTGTACCCGTTGCTTTTGTTTTTAAATAATCAACTATTTTCTTTACATCCTTCTCGGTCGTTTTTATTGGTAATGGCATAATTTTAACCTCCCATAGAGATTAAATTTATTTTCTCAAAATATCTCTTTCTTTAGTTGGCATGTTTTTTTCTACTAATAAATGTTTTTGTTAACTTTTTACATTATTTCTTATTGTTTTAAATTACATTTCGACAATTATAATAAAATAAATGTTAAGAATTTAAATTTTAACTCTAATCATAAAACATAATACGACTCTTAACCTCTAATCACTGTACATAGATACCAATCAGCTACTAGTGTCTCTTCCTTTTACTTTTTTATTAGTACTTTTCTTTAAATCTGCATTTAGTACTTTCCATTCATCTTCACATTTTTTACTACAAAACCATTTTTCATCTTTTGTTTTAATTATTTTTTGGCATAGTGGACATTTAACTGATCTATAATGAAAATTTCTCACATGGGGCATACTTAAACATAAACATGTTTTAATTTAAAAATATCCGGTTGTGCTATTACCATCAAAAAAATGTAATGCTTTTTTAAGATACTAATCACTGTATCTTGATTAAAACCTACCCGGTATGAAATTAATATAATATTTTATAAGCAACAACATCATTCTATATTACATAATGGGAGGAAATTTATTATGGTGGAAAATAGTGAGAAGATTTGGAAAAAATTCTTGAGTAAACATTGGCAAATGTGTGTTTTATTTGTAGTAGCAGCTATTATGGCAGCAATCGGTGCAATTTATGTCTTTTTATGGTTTGTAGGAGATGCTCAATTAACTGGTCTTGTACCTGCGACTTTAGACCTATGGACAATGGGATATTTCGTGACTTTTTTGTTACATTTGATTCTCTGGGAAGTTCTCTTCATCGGAGTCCCGGTAATTTTAGCAGCAGTAGCAGTTTGGCAGCTATGGTGGAAAAAATTACCTGATAAGGAAAGGAAAGAATATAGAAAGGGACATCTTTTTGGCAAACGCTCGCACAGGTCAGATGGAGGAGGGGCAATATCGTTTTTAATCAATATTGTGTTCATCATCCTTGTTTACCTTGATGGAAACTGGGATAAGGCTTTTGCAACTTGGAAATTTGACTATCTCGTGTATACGTATCTTTGGGCATTAATCTGGATTGCAATCATATTCGGAATTCCTATGCTTATCGGAGGCACCTGGTGGATAATCCACGAGATGAAAAAGAAAGCCTAAAAACAAAACCTGCTAAGTCTGATAATTATATCTGACAAACTTTAATCACAAAACATAAGACGACTCTTAATCTCTAATTACTATACATTAAAACCTGCTAGTTATAACACTGATTGTAACTAATTAGTATTACTCCCACCATTCTCCAATAAAATATATTACTGAATCACCATTTGAAAAAACTGCTGAATGGCAAAGAAAATCATTTGGAAAGTAATCTGGTGTAATATCACGGTTATTTGTTCCGTCAGAATTCATAATATAGATATCATATTTTCCCAGATCGTCAATAGCTGCTACAATAAACACTATTTCATCTCCAGAATAGGACCAACTCGTACGACCTTGGCTATATCCCGTGTTTGTCAGACGAGTTTCTCCAGAGCCGTCGATGTTAATGATAAAAAAGTTGTAATTGCCATGGACGCTGCTATCGTTTTCCAAACGGCTGAAAATAATTTGTTGCCCATCTGGACTTAAACGCGGATCATAATCTCCAAAAGGCAGATTAGCATTTCCCCACTCTCCCCGTCTAGGAGGATTTGTAATTTGAACAGGTTCTGTTCCATCTTCGTTCATCATCCATATACTACTATTTGATGTAAAGACGATTTTGTCTGTTTCCCAGTGGATATCTGCATCATGAAAACCAGAATCAAAGAGCTTTTTTATGTTACTCCCGTCAGCATCCATCGTGTATATATCTAGATTGTCTTCAGGAAAGCTAAGAAAAGCCATCTGAGTGCTATCAGGTGACCAGGTTGGATAGAGATCCCATAAAGTATTGTTTGTAAGCCTATTATAATTACTTCCATCAATCTTTAATGTACATACCTCACGATGCTCATGGTCCTCTCCTCCAATTTTTTGACAAAAGGCAAAGTTTTCGTTTATACTATCAATCTTTATTCCTTCGATTTCATTTTCAGAGCTATAAATCAAATTGATATCTTCAGTATCTAGATTTAAATTATATATTCCCCATCTTTCTTCTTTAGGAACTGTTTTGGTATCAGATTTGGATGTTTGGTCTTGAAGACATCCGCTTAATCCGGTACATATGAGCATAACAAAAATTACAAGGATCAAGATTTGTTTTTTCATTCCCATCTCTTCTGGTTATACATTAATTGAATTTATTATTTTTGTAAAAAAACATACTAGGTATGACAATTGATATCTGAAAGATTCTAATCATAAAATGTAATACGAGCCTTAGCCTCTAATCACTGTATAATACTCTCTAGTTATAATAAAAGACAAAGTTTTAGTAATAAATTATTATTTCCGGAGAAATCGGTGATCTATATGACTGAGAAAAACATTGTAAAATCTGAAACAACAGTAACGAAACTACCTATGCATGCTGCTGATCCCGCTCCTTTAGGTTTAATAGGGCTTGCAGTTGCAACTCTCGTTCTCGCATCAACTGATCTAGGTCTTGTATCCTCTGAAGCTAAGTCTCTTATGATCCCCTGGGTTCTTTTCTTTGGTGCAACAGCACAACTGATTGCAGGTACTATAGAATTTAAACGAAACAATATATTTGGTGCAACAGTCTTTACAACATATTCAATGACCATGTATGCAATAGCACTTACGTTGTTTATCACAATATTCACCGGTGTTGAATTTGACATTGCACATTATGGATTTGGTTTAATTGCAATACTTGTCTTCAGCTTAATTGCCACAACTGCTTCTTTGATAACAAATAAAATGTTGTTTATTATATTGATATTTGTTGATCTAGCAGTAATCGCATTGATTCCACATTACCTATTTGGTATTACAGCATTTCCGGCGGGAGTATTTTTACTCGGTACCTCTGTTTCATCATTTTATACAGCAATGGCCATTCTTCTAAACAATATGGCCGGTAAAACTATATTGCCACTTGGTAAATCAATTTGGAGTCCATAGCAACAAAACCACTCTAATCATAAAACATGATTATAATTAGCTGTTTTCTCCTGTAAAATTGATAAATAGTCTCTAATCATTGAATATATTAGAATATGAAAACCTGTCAGGTATGATAATTATATTACAATATTTACCCCTACATTTTAGAAAAAAACGAAATATTTATTAATGTGTAGGGGTAGTTACTATATATGGTTTCGATAAAGAAAAAAATCATCGACGAAAAAGCATATTATTACATAGAACACAGCTATAGAAAAAACGGACAAGTCCATAAAAAAGAAAAATACATTGGAACCAAAATACCAAAAAATATTGAGAAATTAAAAGAAGATCTTCTTTTGGAATTATATCAAGAAATATGGTTTAAAAAATTTAACATAATGAAAGATAATTTTTCCAAAAGAAAAAAGAATATGCCTAAATCAATTGAAGAAAAGAATTTAGAATATTTTGCAATAATATTTACTTATACAACAAATAAAATTGAAGGATCGACTCTAACTTATAGAGAAACAGCTCTACTTCTTGAAAAAGGTATAACACCTGCAAATAGATCAATAGAAGATATTAAGGAAGCAGAACAACATAGAGAAGTTTTTTATGATATGTTAAACCATGATAAAAAAATAAGCATGTCAACATTATTATACTGGCATAAAAAAATATTTCAATATACAAAAAAGAATAAAGCTGGAAAAATAAGGGAATATCCTGTTAGGATTTCAGGTAGCAAACATATTCCACCAACGCCAATTGAACTTGATCTGCTTATTAGAGAATTTTTTAATTGGTATAATCAAAATAAGAACAAAATTCATCCTGTTCAACTTGCTGCTCTTGCTCATTTTAAATTTGTATCTATTCACCCTTTTGGAGATGGAAATGGAAGAATTTCACGTCTTCTTATGAATTATGTTTTAAATAGGAATGGATATCCAATGCTTATAATCGATTATACACAAAGAAAGAGTTACTATACAGCACTTGAGAGAAGCAATATAAAAAATGATAAAAGTATTTTTACCCTTTGGTTTTTTAGAAGATATCTAAAAGAAAATAAGGAGTTTCTAGAATGATTACCCCTACATTTTTTATTTTTTTAATAAAATTTATCAATGTGTAGGGGTAAAAATATCGGAAAATCTGCTAGATACGACTATAATATTTGAAAAAGACTCTAATCATAAAACATGATTATTGCAATTGATTTTTAACTTCATTTATGGTTTGTTGACAGTTTAGCATCGTTTTTTCATAGAGTTTATCATTAATAGAATACACGCCTTTTAGTGAATCTTTTAATTTATTATTAGTTAAGACTGCTAACAATTCATTGATATGCTCAATGATCTTTTCCTTTGGACTATATCTAAAATGAGTAACGATTTCCTTAACGTTAGGTATCTCATAGCAGAGCATGATAATATCTCTTTTATCCGCCATTCTTATCGAATGGATTTTTAATGCTATGAGCATCTCTTTTTTTGCAATTCTCACCTTAACTTTATGTGTTGGATCCCAACCACTTGTTTCTCTGATTTGAGAGTTTTTATAGATATACTCAAATGGATACTGATATCCAGTTTGACGAGACTCCACTCCGTTGATTAAGAAATCGATGCTTACAAGGTCTTTTTCATATCTTTCAAATTTCCCGGAATATGTGAGATCTTCTTTCCCCTTTGTATATACAAAACCATTATTGGAAAGTAATTTTTTTAAAAAGGATACTTCATCTTCAGGTATGACAATATCTAAATCAACAGAAAATCGAGGGAATCCATATGAGGTGACAGCATAACCTCCAATGATTACATATCTGCTTTCTTTAGGGATGAGATGTAAAACATTGAAGCATTCTTTTTCTCTATT
>JAUWBM010000020.1 GCA_030601705.1 Thermoplasmatota archaeon | reverse complement strand
GTATGTCCACATCACAGCTTCTATAATGGCGTTCTTTTGTCTAATTAATATAATATCTGGAAGGGTTTTTATTGAGATATGATTGCTATTAATTAGCGATAGCTATATTAAAATCTTTAAAAAATCCATGAAACTTATCATATTTTCATGAATTTACGAAGATTACTTTGATTTAAATCGCTTATGTGTGTAAATATTTTATTGCTGATTTGGTTTTGCAGTGGAAATTGCGGAATTACTGTTTATGTCGTGGGATGAATCGCTTGGACCCTTTGTTTTAAAACACCGCAGGCGTTTTCTCCTCCCTCAAGGGGGTAAGCCACGCAATTTATTGCGTGGAGGGGTGACTTATTTTCCGTATCTTTTAAACGTGTTCTGATCCAAATATATCTACAACTTTAAATCTACCTTCAAGATCTTGAACTGGTTTAAACGGAAGCATAAATCTAAACGTACTGCCTTTTCCCACCGTACTCGCTACCCATATTTTGCCACCATGAGAAATCACAATACCTCGTGAAATTGCAAGACCTAAGCCAACACCCCCGAATTTTCTATCCATGTCAGAGTCAACTTGATAAAACGTATCAAAAATCTTCTTTTGTTTATCCTCTTGTATGCCTCTGCCAAAATCTTGAACCTCAAACAAAATATCGTTCTCTTCCTTTTTAGCTTGTATATTGACAATAGAACCATCTGGTGAGAATTTTAATGCGTTATTTACAAGGTTCATAAGCACTTGTTTTATTCGCTCCTGATCAATAGTTAACTCGGGTATACCTTTTTTAATATCTACATTGATTTTTATGTTTTTTAAATCCGCAGATGACTGCATGGCCTCAACTGCTTCATCTACCATTTTTCCTACATCTGTTTGTTCAGGTATAAATTTCATTGTTCCTGATTCCAATCGCGAAATATCAAGAATATCTTGAATGAGATTATCCAAGCGGTCCGTATTCCGTAAAACAACATTAAGAGCTTTTTTCTGCTCCTCATTGATGTCACCAATCCTTTGTTTCAATACCATTTGTACATATCCTTTTATTGCAGACATAGGCGTTCGTAATTCATGAGAAGTTACATTGAGAAAATCGGATTTAATCTTATCGAGTTTTTTCAGTTTAATATTTTGCAGTTTAATCTTTCTTTTTGATTTTTTAATTTCTTCTTCTGCTTTCTTACGCTCCTCTATCTCAATTTGTAATTCTTTGTTGATTTTTACGAGTTCTGTAGTTCTCTCTTTCACTTTTGCCGCTAATTCTTTCTGGCTTAAAAGAGAGAGTTTCTCCCCCTCAAGAATGCCCTCTGGCATTGTTCTAAGAATATCAAAGATTATTGGTGTATTACTATACTGTTTTTTCACAACATTGTAGGCTTCTGCAAGTCTTTCTTTAGCATATTCAGACGAAATAAGGCTGCCATAAAGATTAATAAAATGAGTAATAAGCGCTGAAAACTCATTCAACACCATAGACAACCTACTCTTTTCGTATACCCTATCAAGATTTTGGATAACAACTCTTGTATTTATTTTGCTCTTCCCTGCTGCCAGACAGTTTTCGAAAAGCACAGGATGCTCTTCAGACCATTTATTTAAAGTATCATTAACAATCATTGCACTTGTCACGGTTTTACCAAAAGATAGAAATGTGTTCACGATATCGATATATATCCTGACAGTAGCTATATCCTCCCTAAGCAGATTTATTTCTCTACCATCCACTATTGTTCCTGCATCTGAAAACACATTAGTCGTAACATAGAGTTTTCTTTCTCCAATTACAAGCAATACAAAACCCAACGTAGTAAATAACGATGCAGTCATGCCGTAGATTGATGCAGGTCCAGTTATGATACCTAAGGTCCAGAGTGGAATAGTAAACAATAAGATTACCAATATTCCACTAATACGGTAACTACCATAGGAAAATGTACGTGCTATTGTTAGCCAAGGCTTTTTACCAATAACCTTTCGAATGATTCTATCCGAATAAATTTCACCCATAGAGATAAGAATAAATCCAACTATGAACAAGATATATCTCACAATGAAGATGATATCAAAAATAAGAAGTCCTATAGCGCTAGAAACACCTGTTATAACAAAAAAGAGAGCACCCATTGCTATTAGATACTGCGGAACTGCACCCTTTAATCTAAACGCATTTTTAAATGCATGGTAAATAAATACAATTGCCAAGATCAAATTTATGGTGGCGATGAAAATGAAGAGGAAAGTAGATGGCTCCACCTATTTAACCTCCAAAAACTCTTTTTCTAAAATCGATAGTTGTTTCTCATCAAACATCTTAGTATTGATTGATAGTAATAAGATTGAATGATTCTCTCTGCATATATTTTTGATATCTTTAATTAATGTCAGTGTGTTCTCAATGCCTCTGACGAGTGCAATCTGATCAAGACAATCCATATACACTATCGTTCGTTTTCCTTTTTTGACAAAATCCTCAATTTGCAGGATCAACTCAACATCCAGTTTTTTTGGGTTAACAGTGGTTTCTTTGTTCGATTGTTTAAATGTAAACCAAAGTATAGGTGTTTTTTTCAGAGCATATTCGTCTCTAATTTTTTTTGGAGAATATTTGGTTATACACAATCCGCCTATCCCATGTATGATTTGATCTATAAAAATTTCATACCCCCGCTCTTCTCTTATCTCTCGAATTATATAACCCCTGCTGGGTTCTATTTCATATCTCTTAGGTTCTGCTTTTCTTTCCTCAAAGGTTGGTTTGACCATCGGTTTAAACAAAAATAGATTATATTTTAATATGGCCGATGCTACAAATAAAGAAAATATTAACATTCCAATGGCTGCCATTGGGAATATTTCGATCCCCAAAAGAGGGGGAATTATATTTGTGCTTGTGCCTAATATGAGTGTTATTAAAACGCCATATAATATAAACTTGATCTGTTTTTTTTGAAGCAAATAATTTGCTTTAATAAATTTTTTAAATAGATTAATAGCTGTAAATAATAATATGGCTATAACCCATATACCTACAAAAGAAGTTGATGAGCTAAGAGCAACCCGATAACCCCATTCGCTCCATTGAACATTTTGGATTGAAACAAATTGATTAAATAAAATTAATACATTAACACAAATTGAATAGATCCCAAATAACATATATTTATATGTGTTAGATTTAGTATGTTTTTTCGGGAAAATAAATGAAAAATGAAGAATAGTCATAGGTCCAAAAATCGATCCAACATAGCCTATCTTACTCCAAAACAATGCTTCTTCTTGAGTGTCCGAAAGTCTCACCATAGATTCTCCTAAACAAAAAAGGATTACAAAAACCGAAAATAAAAGAAATATCTTGTTCGCATTTTCGTGGGGATTCTTGTAAAAAACATATAAACCAACCAATCCAGTCAGAATGAACGCAATTATTGATGGTATAGCGTAAATATTCAGATGCATTATTCTACACTCCTATTTATATAACACTAAGGAATATAACTTATTAAATATTGTTTAAACTATTAAGGATAAAGAAACTTTTAATATTTACGGAAGGGCACTTCAGGAATGTTTAATATCTATGATCTAATACTCAAATGTTTCGTTGAAGGGGGGGTGGATATATATTAAAACCAAAAAGTACGACTTTAAAAAAATATTTGCACCAGAATCAATTATTATTGACGATTTTCAGAAGATCTGGACAATAATTATCGAAGAAATAGACGAAGTCGAAATCTCCGTGAAGGATGCTGTAAAAGAGGTAAAGGAACTAATTATTTACGATGCTTTAGATGGTGGTCGCACAACATTAACCTGTAAACCGTTCATAAATAAGATAGATGACGTGCCCTTATTTTCAATCGCACTCATTCATACCCTACGTGTTTTAGGTGCTAAATCGTGTGTTATTATGGTACATACTTCATATAATCGTGAGCGTGGCCCCAAAGACTTTGAAAGGGTGCTTCGTACAATAAAATCTGGTACTGAAATCGTAAAACAATATTCTATTACACATGCTGTTAGATGCAGGTGTCTATGCCTGAATGAAGATTATGAATTTATTGATATTATAAGGGATACAGAACAGCAAACCCAGAACGGTACATTCAATGCTCATTTTCTATTTGACTATAACGAAAAGTGGTTCATCACTGAAAAAGGGCGAAATATTTTAAACACTTTGCCAGAAATAAATGTGCACATTAGACACACCAAATTTAATTTTTCAGGTGGTTGGATACCAGATAAAATGAAAAAATCTGCCTTTCTTTATTCACAAAATGGTACAGTGTACAGCAATTGGGAACCTGACGAACTTGTTGCACTTGTGGCAATGGCGCTGTTAGCTAAAAAATTAAACGAAAGGGAGGGATTAAGTAAATTATACTCAAGCTTCGAAGAGATTGAACAAAGATATAAAAAACGTGAAATCGAACTTTTCCAGAAGACTGTACAATTAAAAACAAATCCGAAAAAATTATTTTCGGTCGGATCGCCGATAGGCGTATATCAAATATATTACTGACCAAAGGTGATTAGATGAAAAAAAAATATGAAAAATCTGTAAAAATTTTAGGAGCAGGTGTTTCAGGTCTCAGCGCTGCAATAACGCTGGCTTGGAATGGTATAGAAGCAGAGGTATTCGAAAAACAACCTCATGTTGGCGGTCGATTTATCAGAGATTTTCAGGGATTACAAAATTATGGGTATTTCAAAGGAGATCAAATACAAGAATTTGAAAAGATGAGGATACGTATAAAACCTTACATGCATTTAAAACGGGCAATTCGTTTTTCACCATCGTTATTCAATTTTGAAGTTGTCACTAAAAAAATACCAATTTTTTATTTAGTAGTTAGAGGAAAAGACGCAAATTCCTTAGATTCACAACTAGCTGAGACTGCAATCGATTTAGGTGTGAAAGTTCACTATAATTCAAAAATAAATAAAAATGCAGTGGATATCATTGCTACGGGTCCACATAAGGCTACAATTTTAGCATATGGCTTTTATTATAACGATATCAATATAGAGGATGCGACATACATGTTTCTTGGTAGTCGCTATTCACCAGGCAAATATTTGTTTGCAATTCCAGGGGAAGAGAAAGGCGAGGCCGTGATTGTTACTTCGTGCGGCGTCGATCAAGGTATTACTTACACCAGATTGAAAAAATTATTACAAAAAGCGATAGATGAAATCCCAACTTTAAAAGATATAGTTGATGGTTCAAACCCAGCTAGAGAGTTCAAACACTTTGGTTGTTTAGATATACCAAATTCTGCATATCGAGATGGAAAATATTTTGTTGGTGAAGCCGGTGGTTTTCAAGATGCAATCGCATATTTTGGGATAAGATATGCAATAAACACAGGTTATCTCGCAGCGCAATCTATAATTACTGGCAAGAATTACGATACGTTATGGAAAGAAGCACTTAAACCTAGTTTAGAGTTCGAGGCTAAAAGGGCATGGAAATATGGGAAAATGATGGACAAGGATTTAGACAATATGTTTCAATTTATCATAAAAAAATACGGCCCCGAATTAAGTTTGGAGGAATATTTGTCCATTAGAGGTAAAATATAAGATAGAATAATAGAAGGGAACTGAGATGACAATAAAATATATTTTTTTCGATCTCGGTGGCACTCTTATAGATATGTCTTTTGCGAATTATGCAATTGTTTCTGCGATGAAAGATATTCTCCCTGAGAATTTTAACCTTAAAGATGTTTTATCTAAATGGGAACAAGAAGGCTTAAGTATACTCTATAAGAAAAAAAGAGAAGGAGAATTTTTTAATGAAAGGAAACTAGGATATGAAGGTTTAAAAAATGTATTGTCTAATTTTAATATTGAGTTGAATAATATGCAGATATTGTATCTTATTAAAACAATTGAGCATTCCCTTATTCAAAATTATAAACCCTATCAAGATACTATACCAACACTCAAATATCTTTTTGAGAATGGTTATGACCTGGGAATTATTACTGATGGCGATGAAAATATAGTCTTAAATGTGCTAGAAAAATATGAATTAACTAATTTATTTAAAGTAATAATTATCTCTAGTGTGGTGGGTGCATATAAACCGGACATTAAACTATTCAATGCAGCTCTTAAGAAAGCAAAATGTGATTCCAATAATGCAATTTACGTGGGGGATTCCATTTTTGATATATTTGGTGCAAAAAAGATAGGCCTAACCAGTGTAGTAATTAATAGGAATGAGCATGATAAAAACACTGTATTCGTAGATAAGCTCGCGCTACCCGAATTTAGGGATGAACTTAAAAATATTAAACCGAATTATATTATTAATAGTCTACCTGAGCTTTATCAGATTATTGATGATATATCAAAGAGAAATTAATGTTGGTGAGATATTAGATTCTATATCTTCACATTTTTCTCAAAAAGTGCTCAAAATCTGACGGGAGTGTATTTTAAATATCCCAATAAATATCATCTGTTTATGTGGTTAATAATCGGAGGTAGCGGTTTTATAGGTACTAATTTTGCAAAGTTTTTGATGGAGAATGATTATAGTTTTAAAATTTATGACATACACAAGTCAAAATATCTCCCAAAAGACTTTAAAACGATCATTGGCGATGTGCGTGATAAAACTAAGTTATCCCAAGCTATGAAAGGATGTGAAGTCGTATTTCATTTAGCTACAGTTCCACCATCTTTGAGACTTCCCAACAATGAGATCTATGATATCGATGTAAATGGTACTCAGAACGTGCTTACGGTTGCTGAAGAAAATAATATTAAAAAAGTGATATTTACATCAAGTGCATCTCATGTTTATGGTTTGGTCGAAACGAGTTTGTGCCCTATACGGGAGGACTGTAGCCTAAATCCTATCAACGAATACGGCAGAAATAAAGTACTGGCAGAAAAACTCTGTAAAAAAGCAGCCGAAAATAATGAGTTAAAAACCATTGTTTTAAGACTCTCCATGGTTTTAGGTCCATACAATTTTGATCCTATTTTAATAGAAAATGTAACACCTTTTCTTAAGAATAAGAGAGTTATTATCGCAGGTAATGATAAAAGTAAAAACCAAAGTATACATGTTAAAGATGTAAACACTGCTTTATTAGCAAGTGCAGAAATCTCAGATACATCACTACCTAAGCATGACATATTCAATATTTCTGGAAAAGAAGTCCTAACTATTAACGAATGGGTGGAGTTATCTAAGCGTGTGATTGACTCTACATCAAAAGTCACGCATCTACCATTATTTTTAGTAAAAGGCATGGTTCATATAGCTTGGTGGCTACATAAAACTAAGGTTCATCCATCGTATCTCCATTTAATGGCACAAGATCAATATTTTGATATAAGTAAAGCAAAACATATTCTAGGTT
The DNA here is from genome assembly GCA_030601705.1 of Thermoplasmatota archaeon. Taxonomy (GTDB): domain Archaea; phylum Thermoplasmatota; class E2; order DHVEG-1; family DHVEG-1; genus JAGLML01. Next base: position 23,262 of record JAUWBM010000020.1, on the reverse strand, counting down.
GGGAACCAAAGTATACAGTAGAACATGCTCTCAAAGATACAATCGAGTTCTTGAGAGAAGAATGTATCAATAAATGAGGGAGGGAATTATATCTGTAATTATGATGTTATCATAGTCGGCGGCGGTCCGCTGGGGAGTATTACAGGTTCAATAATAGCACGAAATGACTTTAATGTGTTGATTATAGAAAAACAAACACATCCGCGATGGAAGCCATGCAGCGAAGGAATTTCTATAAGGGGTATACAGTTACTTAAACAATTTAATTTGTATAAACCAGTTCAAAATATTCTCTGGGCCATCTTCATGTGCTTCTTAGATATAAAGATAACCTGTTTTGAAGAGAAACGCAATTACGATGATAATTAATAGTATTACCACTACTACAACAATAATCCACAATGGGAATTCCTCTGCTGGAGGTTCGGCTTTAATAGTGAGTGTACCCCGTGCACTTGCCGTCTGATTATTACCATAGCTGTACACAACCTCATAGATGTATTCTCCTGAGCCCAGTCCCTCTGTCGATATCGTTTTATTGTATGCTTTCTGCCCGAGGACTGAGACATTTTCTTCCGCAGACCATATAATTACTCCACTTTTAGAGAGAGTATAGATTACTGTACCGTTGACCCGCCCGGGTTCTCCAACATTGATCAATGTGATCAACGCGCCGATGTCTTCACCTTCAAAAACAGAATCTGTTGTCAATTCCAAGATGACGTCGAAGAGGAAACCTACTGGCTCATAGCCATATATGAACAGGTATTCTGTAACTAGATCATCGAGAACATAGATTTTATTATTTTCTCTCCATATCTTATCAGATGAAATGATTCTTCCATCTGATGTTTTAACTGTAAGATTTAGGTTGTCTGGGTATGGATCGGTTACTTCGATGTATGTCCAATTTGCTTTTTCAATACTTACGGTTACGGTTATGGTTTTCTCATCGGTATCTGTTACAGTATCTATGATAGTTCCTATGTTATGGGTCACTGGTGTGATTGTGTCTGCTTCTGCATCCCACATAAAAAGCTTGTCTAGATCACCGTAAACAGATATCAAGAATGATGCATTTCCACCTATTGTCGTATTATGTAGAGAGGTTAGCACACCATTTGGATCAGTGAATGTATCTACTATTCCATCAAAGTCTGTGTCATTGGCATAGAATGGTAGATTAATGACCACATTGTATTTTTCTTCTATTTCATTCATTGTTGTATTTGATGGTTCTTTTGATAGTGGTACACTTATGGTAACGGTAGTTGAATCTGAATCGGTTGCTCCTTCATTATCTATTACGGTCAATATCATCGTGTAGGTTCCAGCACTAGAGTAAATATGGGTTGATGTTACTCCAACTCCTGTGTTTCCATCACCGAAATCCCAGTCGTAAGATACAATGGTACCATCCGAGTCTGAGCTTTTAGACCCGTCAAACGTAATTGTTTGACCTACATACCCACAGTATGGCCCATTGGCATCAGCAGTTGGAGGGTTGTTTGATGGATGTGTCACTTTTGAAACGGTTATGTTCTTTAATATCGTATCGTTGACTCCACCCTCATTAACAACAGTAAGAGTAACTTGATAGGTCCCGGCATAATAATACCTATGTGTGGGATTTTCCTGGTATGATATAGAACCATCTCCAAAATCCCATGTCCAGTTTATTGCAATATCAGGAACGCTTGTATCAGTGAATGTTATTACGTTTCCCGGTTTTGGATGTTGAGGTTGATATGTAAAATTAGCTGTGATATTAATTTTAACAACAATAGTAAAATCGTCACAACTACCACCAGTAACTAGAATGGGTAGAAGGAGTAAGATAATTGAGATAATGACCATAATGATTTTATTTTTCATGAGATTTTAAAATGTGATCTATTTCTGCTTCGATGTCTGAGAAATCTGTTTTATATTCAGGTTGACTGATATCAGTTGTTACCGTATCTTCAATATCACTTCCGGTAGTTGCTAGAGTTTCTTGATCGGCCTGCATTGTGTCAGCCATTATAGCATCTCTGACATTTCTAAGGAATGAAGTTGAAGGTTCTTGTTGCTCGGGTTGTCCAATATCAGCAGTTGCAACGTCTCCACGAGAAAACAAGGGTTCTCTCACATGTTTTATTTCAGGTTTAACAGGCTTTGGTTTACTTCTACTTTTGAAACCATCTAAAGTAGATGCTATTACAGATCTCTTTTTGTATAGGTAAACTAAACATAATAAAACCACAAGACCTACTGCAATAACGCCAAGCATCACAGAGGATGTTTCTCCAAACGAGAAAAATGAGGGTTTAATTGTAGGAACATCAAGCAGCAATCGCATCTGAACGCCTGCTACCATGCCCATCCCCGTAGTAGTTATATCTGAAGTTGTGGTTACAGTAACATAGGCTTCCCAGTGTTTATTAGAATATTCTTCTTTATACGGCAAATCAAGTAATATTTCTACTGAACATTGTTCTTTTGGAAGATATTTTTCACGGGTGACATATACGCTTCCTTTTTTAATAAGATCGCAATCTTTTCCTCTTAAACTTATGTAATTCAAAGCCTCATCAGGTATTCTCTCATAAAAAGTTAGATTATGGGAGCCGCATTTAGGACAATAACCATCTACGATCTCGTATCTCTGATGCGTATCATGGCAGTCCTCACAAATTACTCTTAAATATTTTTGTTGGGACGATGCTTCTGAAGGACTTTGAATCTCTAGCACTATGTGTTTTGGTTCACTCTCAGAATTTACAAGGATTATACTTCCAATAACTCCTGATCCTACAGCATCGATTACCCTCATCTCTGCTGGTGCAAGCCCGATTCCAGAGACTATTGTTGTTGAGTACATGATTAGTGTTAACACTAACATCAATTCTACTATGATGTATTTTTTTTGCATAATTTATCTCCAATTTTAAATATTTTATATGGGCTGGCATTAATTTAAGAAATTTAGTAATTGTGTTTGCGGTTCCTAACTCAAACTAATGACTAGCCCACCCACAACGTTCTGTGGATTTATTTTTTGTTTTTGACTAACTCTTGATTACGGTAGCTGTACTAGTAATCGTTTGTGTGTTTCCTGTTGTGGTTGATGTTGGTGCGTCGAATCTAAGGTCAAAGGTCTCATTTGTATCCTTAGCAATACTACTAGATATTACTTGTGCACTTGTAGTCAATGTAACATTAGTGTCTCCAGCACTCCATTGATTTAACGAAGAATTCAGAGCATAGTTGTTTGCGCCTGCAGAAGAAGCGATACTCCATATTGAGGCATCAGTGGAGACATGCAGTTTAAGGTCTACAGTCACTGAACAATTGTATAATGTTGCCTGAAAGTAGTCATTATATGTTCCATTTGTGTAATACGATGTACTCAATGTTATAGCATTCCCGCTATTTATCTGCCAGGTAGTTTGATTTATTTGTATGTCTATGTATTCTCCTCTTACTGTTACCGTGAATGTATCAGTTGTTCCACCGAGTACTGATGGGGACGCTGCGATTAAGAACACTGCAACTAGTGTAGCCGCTACCAGTAACGCCTTTATTTTTTCCTTATTTTTGTTCATATCCTTTCCTCCAGTATTTCTTTGCTTGTTTGTTGGGAAACAATTTTTTTCCGCCCAACCCGTTTATTTCAGTGCTGGATTGCACTTATACTTACTGTGCATCCCATCACATACCCACAATCAACAGATGTAGGCATTGTTAATCTCAAATCAAGAGTAATGCTATCGCTAACGCTAAGATTTGTGTAAAACGTGTTTTCCGTGAGACTTATGTAATGCCAGGTGCTTTCATCCTCAGAGCATTCAAGCACATACTGATTTGGACCATTGGATGCCGAAAGCGTCCAACTGTGACCATAAGAGCAGGCCATATTGGTGGCACTAATCTTTAAATCAACAGCAACCTCCCCATCATTCGTTATCCCAAAATAGTTTGGATTGGTTTCATTTGTGTAGCATACTATGTTTAAAGCCTTCGCTCCTGTAAATACATAGCTTGATTGATTTATACTTATGCTTACTGTAGGATCTCTCGTTGTAAAATGATATGTTTCATTTGTCCAAGAAGTTCCATCGGTACAGTTCACACTCCACCAGTATTTGGTGCTATAGCTGTTCATACTTGAGTTGGTTTGATAATACGTTCCATTACTCACGCTGTTATTGCTTCCTATGTCACCCCATGTTCCAGTAGCATTTGTTCTAAAGGTAATGTTCATTGTGTCCCCCTCAGCGTCATTAACTGTTACATGCAATGTGGGTGTTAATTCGACATCTGTTGCACCGTTTACTGGATAGGGGTTTGAAAGCGTTGGGGCCACAGCGGTTGTTGTCATCGGAAGCAGTGCAAATGCTGATACTATCATAATCACTACAAGAATTGCTCTGATTCTCGCCTTGTGCATCCGCGGTTTCACATCCCTTCCACCGTACTATGTAATTGTTATGTAATGCTTTTGTATTGTTAATCTGCTTAAAAAGTTTTCTCTTTTTTTTGGTGTGTTGAATAAGGGTTTTCCAAATGAGGCTAAAACTCATTTGGAGTTAAATCTTAAATCTTTACATATTATGTCCTCTCTATTGCCTCCCAAATATTGTTTCATCGATCCGGTGATCACCCTTCATTCTGTGTACCACCGGTTAACACCTCAAGTTAGACCTCTTTTAGAAACAAGATTTTTCTTGACACCTTTCTGAAGTCTTACAAGTGCAACAACATGTAATGCAAGGAGAGTGAGATGAAATTGCAGTTGGATGTTTTCTTTTCCTTTTCTTCGGATTGCACGCTGCAGTCCATTACCGTTTTTTATGTAATCATTCTCAGACTCTGTGATATTTCGTTTGTGGAAGTGATCCGTGTATCCATCAGGACATTCCTCCTTTGCTGCCATATGCATATTTCTTAACATATATCCAACTGTTCCATAACATCCCTTCTTTACAAGGTAATTCATCATGAAGTCCTCTGAAGCATTCACTTTGAAATCAGGTTCATGATGAAACTTTTGATACTCTGTCTTTATGGAGTAAGATGTAGCTGAATAATCATATACCCAGTTCTCCGCAATGTCGTAATGAAGGGCTGCTCCTTCTATGATTTCTGCATGTGCTATGTTACTTATCGTTGCATATTTTCCATCAACGAAGTTTTCTTTGACATATATTCCACAACTTTTAAGCTCCTGAATATGTGGAATCAACGTATCTCCTTCATTATCATTGACTCCGATAACATCTCCAACCAGTGGGACAATACCAGTTTCTATATCATAAGATTCAGTCATTGCCACCTTGTATCCTTGTACTTCATAATGACCGTTATAATCAGCACCGGTATCTGAATTAACAGCCTTTACCGGAAAAGCATCACTACCACAACACTTTCCAAAATCAATATCTAATTCCTCTGTTTCTATCCCCATTGCTACCAGTATAGCCCAATCAATCTTTTTAACACCCTCAGGGCCAAACCTATTTTTCAGGTTGTATCTGATGGTTTCTCCATCTGGTATTTTGAATATTACATCTGGTTTTTTTTCATATCCAAGGAGCTCTGCATCTTAAGGATGGGTGATAAGATGATTTGCCACGCCATCAGGAGTCGTTTGTTTAATTTTCATGAATATCATTGTACGTCCCATCGAAGCCAAATATTTGACACTATTAAGACGTTTATAGTAAGGTTTCATAGCCTCTTCCAATGGGGTTACATCCATAAAACTGAGATATAACGCCAGCCTCATCGGATGATCATCATCAGGGCTGTAGAATTCTGTTCGACTGCCACCATATCTCTCATATTCCCATTTTTTGAAGTTTTCATCGATAACACCTGCTTCTTCAATTTTCTGCCAATAGTTTTTTATGTGTGCATCCACATCCAATTCTGTCATTTTTTTTCCTTCCTCCCCAGAGGTTTCTGGGGAAGAGGGAAAAATATTTTACCCTACTTTAGTGATCGGACGAAAATCTTATAAATGAAAACCACTCATTTGGAATACCCGAATAATTCACTTGCACATTCATAAAATTAAAAATGATGGAGTACTGCAAAGTTAATCAAAAAATTTAAAGCGTCAAATAAGATTCTACGTATAGTATTGGAGGGTGTACAAGACATTGCGTCATGGATGCACATATAAGATTAGAAGATTTAAGAATTCGCTGTTTTTGCTTTTATTTATTTTACTCACGTTATTATTTGTTGTGCAAGGTGTAGGTGGGTCTTCCAACGTATCACTAGCGATTTCTGTATCAATTGTTGAAGGCGATATTTTTGGACCTGGAGATTCATTTCATACAATAACTGAAATTAGAAATTCAGAGGCTTCTGGCAGGGTTGATGTCATAGTTACCTATGAGATATTGGGTGAAGATGGTCATAGCGTTCTGGTGGAAAGTACGACTGTTGCTATAGAAACATTAAGTTCTTTTTCTGAGGAGTTAAAGCTGCCCGATAAAATGGAGGAGGGAGTATATGTTTTGAAAGCAAGTGTCACCTCGCTTGATGGTAGTAAGTACAGCGAGGCTAGTCGTTCGTTTAATGTAGTACAGGTGTCTGAGAGCGAGCAGAGACTCATTGAATATGTAATGGGAGGGGCACTTATTTTCACGGGGGGTGCATTGATTTATGAACACAGGAGGATTTCAAAGCTGAAGGTTTCTGGGAAGGATTTAAAGAAGTTTATAGAGACACAGAATAAAAAATGAGTTTGTATCCTGGCAATGATTTCGGTATTTTCAAAATGGTTAATTTTATAAAATGCAATTACTTTAGGTGTAATTGGTTTGTAATGTGTAGAGGAAGACACATCTACAATCAAAAATAGGAATGTGATGAAAAATGGAAACGGTTCAAATTAGACTGACCAAAAATATGTTGGAGAGAATAGATGAATTGATAAAGATAGGTGAGTATCCTAACAGATCTGAAGCAGTTAGAGACAGTGTGAGAAGAATGCTCGATCGGAGGGGTGCTGCTAGCGAAGTTTTAAATGTTTCTGTGAGAGACCTGCAACGATTCATTAAAACTGCTGGTAAAGAATAAGTATGGATTCCATACTGTTGGTAAGAGTCTTTAGCATACTTGGTTTCATTGTTGGGTTAGTTGCTGTAATCGTATTATTCGGCATAATTAAAAGAACAAAGGATGCAGTAAGATACGGCTTTATATTTATCTTAGTGGGTATGGTTGCCTTTGTTGTGCTCGAAGCGTTCAAGGTATTTGAAGTTTTTTTGATTATACCTCAAACAATTGCAGTGGATGTTTTTGCCGTTGTCTTTGTTGTATTTCTTTTGGCAGGGATGTGGAAGCTGAAAACGCTGATTAGGGGGCTCTCAGATTTCGGTCAGGCATTTGTCATTACTTCTAAGGATAAATACGAGGATAAGCTAGTATCCCTTGTAAAGGATATTCGGGGGGTTTGTTACGTAACACTAGAAGAGCCGTACAAGAAGATTGTTGATATGCTTGATTTGTATAGTATCGATACCTCTTCCATGCAGTTTATCGATGCGTCAGGTGTTCAATCTGGGGCTGAAAACTGTATTGAAGTAAAAAATAATCCTGAGGATATAAAAAATACGTTGGAGAGGGTGTTGAAAGAGAAAAACCTGAGTTGTGTGATCTTGGATAATATTTCGGCATTAAAAAATATTGAGACATTTGAGATCCCCTTGTTTGTTCAGGATGCTGCGTCGCTGATTAAGGCGAATGAGGCACAGGGGTTTTTTATTGGGAAAATGGAAAATCTTGGGAAGCAAACAATAAATGATATTACCATGTTGGTAGACAAGGTGATAGGTGAGGAAAAATGGTGAAAACTGTCATGATTGTTGATGATGCACAAGATACCGTTGAGATGGTTGAAAAACTTCTCGAATTAGAAGGGTATAATGTGGTGACTGCTTCAAATGGTAAAGAAGCATTGGAAATACTAAGGAGGGGGGCGGGTAATGAGAAACCAGATTTGGTGTTGTTAGATATGTTTATGCCTGAGATGAGTGGGAGAGAGGTATGTGAAAGAATCAGGGCAGATAAAGATCCTTGGTTAAGAGATATCAAGATTGCTTTTTTTACGGTTGCTGCTTTTAAAGGGTATGGGAGGCAGATTCTTAAGAAGTTGAATGTTTTGGATTATATTGTCAAACCATTTGATATTGATGATTTGCTGAGAAGAATTCACAGGATGTTGGAAGAATAAACCCATTTTTTACCATTGGCTCTTTTTTGACGATATATCACAGGTAAAAGATGGAAAAACATATATGTAATATATATATGTACAATACGTAAGTAATGTATCAGCATTACAGAGGTATCTAGCTGAATTGGTCGGTGCAGAGGATGGAATGAAATGGTGGGCGAAATATTATTAGGTTATGGTATTGAAGAATTTTCTCCTATTTTAAAAGATGTAGATCTATTTTATAAATTGTTTTGGTGGGGTTTTTTATGAAGGATGAACCGTATATTGTGAAAATGCTGAGGGAAGCGGGGAAGTATGGGAGACTCCAAAGTCGAGTAACGAGCAACATTGAGGAATTAGATACCGTGGAGGAGCCATCTGAGGAGGTTCCTGAAAAGACAGTTGGTTTTATTGATGACGATGTGGAAAGAAAGTCAAGAGATGATGTTACTAAATCCGAAGGACTTGGAGAGACAACAGAGGAATCTGAGGATAGATATCGTTTAATCTTTGAAAATATCAACGATGAGATTGTTTATTTGGATAAGCATGGGAAGATACTTGATGTAAACAATAGGGTTGAGGATATTTTTGGTCAAAAACGTGAAGATATAATTGGAAAGAACTTCACTAAACTCGGCTTTTTTGGGATAAAGGATTTACCTAGGATGATTAAGCTTTTCAAAGATATAGTCATGGACGATAAAACAATAGATCGCATGGAATTGGAATCTAAGCATAAAGATGGTCATAAAATTTTTATAGACGTTAATATCCGACCTATTAGGAAGAATGGTGAGACAGAAGCTATTCTATGCATCATCAGGGACATCACCGAGCGTAAGAAAAAAGAAGAAGAATTGATTCGCTTTTCTAACGCTGTAAAGATGTCTACAGATAGCATCGTAATCAGTGATTTAGATGCAAAAATCATAGATGTAAATGAAGCTACCCTACAAATGTATGGCACCAAAGACAAAAGGGATTTGATTGGAAAAAATTCATTTGATCTTATTACCTCTGAAGGGCGAGAAAAAGCGTTAGCAGGTGCAAAAGAGGTGCTGGAAAAGGGATACGTCAAAGGCCGAGAGTATCATATTATCACCGAGGACGGCGATAGAATCCCTGTGGAGATGAGCGTATCCATCATGAAAGATAGGGATGGCAAACCGATAGGATTTGTGGGCTTAAGCAGGGACATCACCGAGCGTAAGAAAGCAGAGGAAAAAATCAGAAGGCAAAATATTAAACTCAAAAGACTAGATCGTATCAAATCAAATTTTCTCAGCGTCACTTCTCATGAGTTGAGAACGCCGATGTCTGCGATAAAGGGATACATCCAAATGTTATTGAAGCAAAGACTTGGAGATGTTACTCCAGAGCAGAAAGATGCTCTTGATGCGGTTCTACGGAACACGAATCGTTTAGACAATCTCATCGAGGCGATCCTTGATATCTCACGGTTGGAATCAGGGACGATGAAGTTCCTCCCGGAACAAACAGACATTAGTAAAATGATAAAAGAAGTAACAGAAACGATGCAGGCCAATACAAATGTGAAAAACATTAAAATCAATACAGAACTAGAAGAGTTACCTGAGTTGGTTATCGATCAACAACGGATAAAACAGGTGCTAATGAACCTTGTAGACAATGCGATTAAGTTCTCACCACATGATTCTACTATTAATCTATGTACTAAGATGAAGAAAGACGATGTTTTGTTCGAGATACGGGATTTCGGACGGGGGATACCAAAGAAGACGCAGAAGAAGATTTTCGAAAGGTTTTATCAGGTTGACTCTGGTATGGACAGAAAGTTTGGTGGTGTCGGACTTGGCCTTTCGATATCAAAGGGTATAATTCAGGCTCATGGCGGAGATATATGGGTCGAGAGCACCATGGGTAAGGGTAGCACGTTTCGGTTTACTCTACCACTAGAACCTGCAAGAGACATCGAAAAAAAATTCAAAGATTTAGACATATTTGGATTAGAAAAAAAATGAAAGAAGAAGATATGGAGAAATAGTTAAAAAAACACATGTGAAATATGAAATAGAATGGAGAAAAAGAATATGACTAAGGTAATGGTTGTGGATGATGAGCCAGATCTTAGAGAGATGTTGAATCTAATGTTGCACAAGGAGGGTTTTGAAACGGAAATGGCGGAGGATGGCTCAGAGTTTCTTAACAAGCTCGATAGTTTTAATCCTGATTTGGTCACTTTGGATGTGATGATGCCAGGGTTAACCACGAGTGAGATACTTAAAAAACTTAAGGAGAAGAAAAGCAAGCCGAAGATAATATTATTGACAGTTGTCCGGTATTCTGAGGAGGAAAAAGAGAAGATATTGGAGATGGGAAACGTCGTTGATTACATCACTAAACCATTTGATATAGATGAATTAACAGAGCGAATATACAAACATATAAATCAGCAATAGAGGCATTGTACAGAATACCCTATGCAACTTAGGTGTTGTTAGATTTTGCTACTTTTAAAACAAAAGTATGGATTGAAAATAGTATATTTTTAACTCTCTTTATTTTTCCGTTAACATTTTATATTCAGAAACCATTCATTACAAATGTAATTCTTTAACATCACAAATTTATGAGAGGAGAGAGAATATGACTAAGATAATGATTGTCGATGACGAACCAGATCTAAGAGAAATGATAGATCTTATGATGACGAAAGAAGGTTTTGAAACAGAGTTGGCAGAGGAGGGAACAGAGTTTCTCGAAAAAATCAACGAGTTTCAACCAGATATTGTCACACTTGATGTGATGATGCCAGGGCTAACAACAAAAGAAATACTCGAGAAACTACAGAAAATGAAAAACAATCCAAAGATTATACTACTGACTGTTGTACGATTTTCAGAGGGAGAGAAAAAGAAGCTATATGAAATGGGCAACGTAGTAGACTATGTCGCCAAACCATTTGAAATCGATGATTTAATGGACTCCATAAAAAAATTTGTAGAATAAACCAATCTCTTGGATTAATATGGACGAAGAAGTTATAAATACAAACTATTGGAAAGAAATTCATAAAGATATATCTGCAACATTAAAAGACCTCAGCGGCATCGTATTGTTGACACACAATTCCATAGAATTCACCGATATCATCGACATACTCAACATGACAAAACCACAACATTTTTTGAGCGTTCTTTATATTTCGCTGATACGAAGTTATGATTTTATGAGACTTGCACTAGACAAAAAACCACTAGATAGTAAACAGATATTTTTTATCGACTGCGTATCAGGGTTCGCATTCTCACCAGAAGAAAACATAGATGATTGTCTCTACCATAAACCACCAGCAAATCTAGAAGAAATGAAAAAAATCATCAAATACGGCATTGAAAAATCTAACCCCGATATTGTTGTTATTGATTCTTTAACTCAATTCATAAATTTTTCAAGACCAACTGAGCACGAAATAACTGAACTCTATAAATTTTTACGAGCAATTCGAGGGGGCACTCTTAACGTTATTCAGGATACCTTCATCTTGTTGTATGATAATAAAATGGGTATGATGTTGAATCTTCCTAAAATGCATACTGATCTAATATTAAATGTCGAAGTTTTAAAAGAAGAACCAGTATGGAGAGATTAACTATTTATTACAAAAAGAGGATTTTAATCTATTGATTATGCCACCATAGGATCAAAGATAGAGGTCAGTATTCTGAAGCAGACATTTGTCTGTAAGATAGAATTCAATATATATTAAAGAATAAAAATCATCGTTATATTAAAGAATAAAAATCATCGTTCTAAGGAGAGAGCTTCGGATGGCTGACCTCTATCGGATCAAAACAAGGGTTAAATAATAGATTCCCCTAGTTTCCATTTATCATAACCCATGGAAGGACGGATAGCTGTTACCAATCCGTCAACCAAAACAAGAATCTTGTATTGGGAGATAACATGTTCTCCCTATCAAGCCAATATCCAGAAGTAATTCAATACATGTATTTCTTTCTTAAATCAATGACTTTATCTATAGGAATAATTTGCTGCTCAACTAATAATTCTTTTTCTTTGTGTATTCTTTCAGGATACATTATTTTAGATAGGCGATTTTCCTTTGCATATTTATATCGACTTAACGCATAAAAAATACCTTTACACCTGTTTTCAGTGAGGCAATCTGTAATATTTTTTACAAACCGTTTAACCTCATCAACATCCCTATACGTCAAAAGATCAGAAAGCGAATCAAAAATCAGATAGTCAAAATTCGGTTTTAATACTCCAGATATTGTTGGCGTTAATTCATCTAAAGCACCCGGATAACTTACAAAAGAACAATCTTTTCTATTTTCAGTGTTTATAACCGTTCTTGTTATACCATCAACAAATACAATATTTACTGTGTAAATTTTCTTCCTAATTAAAAAATCTTTTAATGCACCATATGTTTTGTTAAGTGTCACATAACATATTTTCTTCATATATATTTGTGAAATAATGTCAGTTGTTATCGTATCGTAGTCAACCTTTGGAATGGTAACAAGAATATTTCGGCATTTTTCCATTTCTTTTTTGATCCCCATGTTACTTTCACTCAAAAGATAATCAATTCTTGCAATAAATTCATCGAAGTCAAAAGATTTAGGAATATAATCGACAACATTAGATTGTTCCAACAGTCTCTTCCTTTCCAAATCAGATGTTTTTACAATACTCAGATACGCAATTTTTGTATTATTTATTCGCTGAACTAACTCTTTCACAGGCGTCCCGGGCATCATTATATCCAGCAAAATCAAATCCGGTTTTTCCGGTAAACTATGTAATTTTTCAAGGCACTCATCACCATTTACAGCAGTAGTAACATTATAACCATTTCCTTCCAAAGCCATCTTCACTAAGTTCCTCAAATCCGGTTCATCATCAACGATTAGAATACTTTTCTTCATCTAGTCTTCATCTCACCAACCATTCTATATATGCCCTCATTCCATAATTTTTTTATTTTATTCTTTCAATTCTAATCCAAATATGTCTATTTTTTTGAACTTATTTTCGATGTCCATCATAGGTTGTATCGGCAGGTTAAATTTAAACGTGCTACCTTTACCGGGGGTGCTTTCAACCCATATACGCCCATCATGTGCAAGAACAATGCCTCGTGAAATCGAAAGCCCTAGACCAGCACCGCCAAATTTCATATTTTTACCTGATTCTACCTGATAAAACGTTTCAAAAATCTTCTCTTGTTTATCCTTCGGTATACCCCTCCCGAAATCCTGTACCTCAAACAAAACATTGTCTTCTTCTCTTTTAGCTCGAATATTAATAACAGCCCTTTGTGGTGAGAACTTAATCGCGTTATTTACAAGGTTCATAAGCACCTGTTTTATTCGCCCCTGATCAATAGTTAACTCGGGTATACCTTTTTCAATATCTACATTGATTTTTATGTTTTTTAAATCCGCAGATGACTGCATCGTTTCCGATATTTCTCTTATCATTTTCTGTAAATCTGTTTGTTCCGGGAGGAACTTCATCGTCCCTGATTCCAATCGCGAAATATCAAGAATATCTTGAATGAGATTATCTAAGCGAGTGGTATTCCGTAAAATGACTTTAAGAGCTTGTTTTTGTTCCTCAGTGATTTCACCAAGAGATTGTTTCAATAACATTTGCATATATCCCTTAATCGCAGACATCGGCGTTCTCAACTCATGAGAAGTGACGCTAAGAAAATTTGATTTGATACGATCGAGTTTTTTCAATTGGATATTCTGGAGTTCAATTTTTCTTTGCGATTTCTTTAGTTTTTCCACAGTTTTATATACCTCTTTCATCGCCTGCTTCCGCTCAGTGACATCCCTTGAAACAGCAAGTATTTCCTTTCCCATCATGTTAGCAGTGGTTTCCATGTAACGCCAATTTCCTGATTTGTCTTTAAAACGAAATTCAAGAGACTCAGTAACGTCCCTGTTTTTTCCAGTTAAGAGCTTTTTAGCTTTTACACTAACATATTTTTTCAATAAAAACATCATATTCTTTTTATCAACAGGATGAATAAAGTCAAAAATTGATTTACCAATCAAATCCCTAGGTTCATATCCAAGAACTTTCTCATGAGAAGGACTGACATATGTAAACGTTGGATTCAATGTAAACGTGACTAAAGCAACCAGATCACTTGTATACTTGCCTATTAGCCTATATTTCTCTTCTGTTTCTTTTTGCTCACTGACATCCTTACCTATAACAAGAACATATTTTATTTTCCTATTTTCTTTGATAGGATACGTGGAAAATTCTATAAGATGTGCCTTACCTGATTTATCGTTAAGAATGCCTAAAAAACCCTTAGTTTCCTTTCCTGTTAAGGTGTTCTTAAATACCTTAAGATATTTAGGAACATTACGTTTCAAAAAAACACCGGGGATCTTCCAAAATATTTTCCCGATAACTTCCTCCTCTGAAAAACCTGAAAAAGCCAATCCTGCTTTGTTGATCTTAAGTATCCTTCCAAATGTATCCAGATACAGCATAAGGTCGCTTGAACCTTGAAAAAGTAACTCTTTTACATCCTCTGATCTTATCAACATCACCAAACCATATGTGTTATACTTTGGCATTAATATTTAATAAAATTATCGTATCAAAACGTCAAAATGGAAAAATTACATTACAATTACAAAAGTAATGTCTATCAAGGTAAAAACTAGGATCTATTTCTTCAAAATTTTTCCATTCTCACTAGAGGCTTCTCTGCACATGTTTTTTCACAGCATCCATAAGATCGTCCAATTCAAATGGTTTCTTGATGTAGTCAACGACGTTTCCCATTTTAAACACCTTCTCCTTCTGCTCATTAGAATACCGTACAACTGTCAGCAATATGATCTTAGGATTGCTCTTCTTTCTCCTTAATTTTTGAAGAATTTCTTTTGTTGTCGACCCTGGCATCATCACATCAAGTGTGACAATATCTGGTTGAAACTCGTTGATTTTTTCGAGAAAATCAGAGCCATCCTCGGCCATTTCTGTTTCATATCCTTCTTTTTTCATCGTAAGGTCCAGCATTTCTCTAAGATCTGGTTCATCATCTACGATCATTATTTTCGTCATTTTTTTTCTCTCCTCTACCTCATATTCCACACATACTTTTTTTTCAATTATAGTGATTGACATAAGTCTTTTCTTGCTAGCTTTTGCTGTGCCATCTTTGCTGTTATTTACATTCGGAAATTCTTTCGGTCAAACACTATATTTTCCGTATCTTGTTCATTGTTCTTCAATCTAAACATGTCTACCCCTTCGAATCTACCTTCAATATCCTGTTTTGGTTTAATCGGAAGAGTGAATCGAAACGTACTGCCCTCGTTTACTGTGCCTTCAACCCATATCTTACCGCCATGAGCAACCACAATACCTTGGGAAATCGTAAGTCCAAGACCCACACCGCCGAATACTCTGTCCATACCTGAATCAACTTGATAAAACGTTTCAAAAACCTTCTTTTCTTTGTTCTTTGGTATGCCTCTTCCAAAGTCGTGTACTTCAAACAAGACGTGATCCCTCTCGTTTTTTGCTCGTATATTAACAATGGAACCATCAGGCGAGAACTTTATCGCATTATCTACAAGATGTATAATCGCTTTTTTTATACACTCTTTATCAATAATTAAGTCAGGTATATTATCTTCGATATTCACATTAATTTTTATCTTTTTTAAATCCGCAGATGACTGCATGGCCTCAACTGCTTCATCTACCATTTTTCCTACATCTGTTGGTTCAGGGGTAAATCTCATAGTTCCTGATTGTAATTGTGAAATATCAAGAACATCTTGAACAAGGTGATCCAAGCGATTTGAATTGCGGAGAACTACTTCAAGAGCACTTTTCTGCTCTTTACTAATCTCACCAAGAGACTGCTTCAACAACATTTGGACATATCCCTTTATTCCAGTTATTGGTGTCCTCAGTTCATGGGATGTTACATTAATGAAATCTGATTTGATGCGATTGAGTTTTTTCAGTTGAATATTCTGCTTTTTAATTCTTTCTTCTGCTTTCTTTCTCTCGATTATTTCATTCTTTAATTCTTTATTAGCTTTTTCAAGTTCTGCTGTTCTTTTTCCAACTTCTTTTTCCAAATTCGTGCTGTAACTTTCTAGTTCAGCTCTAGACTTTTTTAAATCCACAGTCATTTTGTTAAAAACATCTGCTAATTTACCAATCTCATCTTCACTTTTTACTTTTATTTCATAATCGAGATTCCCTTGAGATATGGCTCTTGCTCCTTCAGTTAATTCTGATATTGGCCTAGTAATACTCTTACCAAAATAAACTGAAACAAGGAATGCCACAAAACTTATTGCAACCAATATACCAACGCCGCTAAGAATCATTTCATTTCTTACAGCAACGATGGGTTCTAGGGAAACACCCATGTAAAAAGTCCATTGTTTTCCGTCTTCTATTTTAAGTGGATGAACAATTAGTTTTATATTTTCACCAGTTTTATAAAATACACTATCTTTAACAATTATTTTATCCGTACCAAGAGATCGATCATCTACATGTTTTTGCCACATTGCTGCATCATCAGCCAGCAAAATTTCTCCATCTGGTTTAACTATCCACCAAAATAAAACAGATTCGCATTTACTAACCTCTTCGAGTGTCCTGAAAGGCCATCTCCGAGCAATATAACCAGCTTCGATGCTTTGTGAAGCCACATCGGCTATCACTACATGATGTTGAATGATATTTTCTTCCATAGTAGAGTTTTGTTCAGCTAAAGATATACTTAGAACAAGTGTTCCGATACATGATAGGTTGTTGAGTGCACAACACAACAACCTGGTTGTACCTAGATACATTTTTGGGTACAACCAATTTATCATAGGGGAAATCTCTATTTCAAAATTGACCGGTCAATACCATGAAAATTATACTTACATAGCGGAATCTATACTTTATATACAGTAAAAAAGGCAAAAAGAAGAACTAAAACCTCTTTTTTATTTTTTTTAAATTTTTTCCAAGTTTCTTTATGCAGGTGGATACTATCGAGGTTTTTTATAGTTCATATAAATGTTTTGAGAGGCCTAATTTATTCTAATTTTAACTTCCACATTCGTATTTATCCGCTAGCTCTCTTACTTTTTGTCCACCGCATTCTCAACAATTTTTGTGTCCACCTCATTTTCAATATCATCTATATCACTATCATCGATCTTCATAGATTGTTTCCTTATCTTTAAAAACTGGAACAGAAACAGCATAAACACAACTATTATGATTGCTACCAAAACAATAATGATGGGAGGAGTGGGACTAACAGTAAATGAAGACTGCGCACTCGCTGTCTGATTGCCACCATAACTATAAACAATTTCAAGGGTATACCCCCCAGAGGTAAGCCCTTCTACTGATATTGTTTTATTGAATGCTTTCTGCCCAATGACTGATATGTTTTCTTCCTCTGACCAAATAACCTCTCCATCCTTATAGAGAACATATATTAGGCTGCCGTTAACCATTCCAGGCTCTCCCACGTTAATCAATGTTATCAAAGCATTTATGTTGTCACCAACATCTACAGAAGTCGGGGTTAAATCTAATAACACGTCAAAGAGAAAACCTTTCTTTTTAGAGCTATATATAAATTGATATTCTCTTTCAGGATCGTCCAATACGAATATCTTATCTTGTTCTCTCCAAATCATATCTGTTGAAATATTTCTTCCATCAGATGTTTGAACATTGAGAAGCGGGTAGGATGGGTATTGATCTGTTACTTCGATGTAAACCCAATCGGTTTTTTCTATGGTTACGCTAACTATTCTCGTTTTGTTCTTATTATCTTTTACATCTGCTGTGATTACTCCTATTGTATGTGTTACTAAGGTAATTATATCTGCTTCAGCATCCCAAATAAAAAGTTTATCCAAATCGTTGTAAACCGATATTAAAAACGAAGCATTATCATTTAAGGTTACATAACGTTCGCAATTCAATATTCCGTTGGGGTCGAAGAAGGTGTCTACAATTCCATCTTCGTCTGTATCATATGCAGAAAAATTGAGTAAAAGAGTTATATTGAAAAGTTCTTCTATTAGTTCTTTTGTTGTTAATGACTCTTCTTCATCCTCATCAGATATAGGAGTGGGCGGCAGAGTGGGTCTTCCTCCTCCAGCGCTTGCTTTAGTGATGGTGATATTACCATCGTTCCCATCCGACCACTGATGTAAAGAATCCCAACTTGTATATGACCAAGCACAGTAATAGTATATTGTAGACCCTTTCAAACCTGTATCAGAGCATCTCATTTCAGTACCATTATACACAAGTGTTCCATCTGTTCTATTGCTTGGGTATGAACTTGTTTTTCGGACTATATAGGTAATATTAGCTCCATTCCCTTTTATCCAGGCCAGGTCTATCTGACTAGAGCTGGAGGCAGTTGCCGTTAAGCCAGATGGTGAATCTGGTTTTGTAAGAAATGTCTTTTCATTAGCAGCAGTATTCAACCCTTCACTGTTGTTTGCCCATGCTTTAAAGTAATACAACTGTCCTGCCGTTAGTGAGCTGGCATTATAACTAAAAGTATCTCCCTTTGAAACAATTCCTACTGACTGATTGTTGGTTGTACCTCCAGAGGTCGTATCATACCAAAAACCACAGTTTGTCGTGGCATTTCCATTGTCACTTAGATATCCCCAAAGTGTTGTATTTGTCTCCCCAACACCTGTGGAATCATTAGTGATGACAGTTGGTGCTTCTTTTGGAGATGTTCCCCATGGAATCATCAATGGATAAAGATCTTGTGCTCCTGCCGTTCCTGGAATGTCATAGGGGGCATCGGCATATCCATCAGTGTTATTATCCCATGCTCCCTCTGATGGGTCATCATAATTTTCCCACCAATTAGCGCTCCAGTTATTATTAGTCGATGAATTATCAAATGCATTGTGTGTATTGTTAAAATTGTTATAGAAAATCGAGTTGTTTTCACCTGAGTAGATTTCTATTCCAACCGTGTTATTAGTAATATTGTTTTCCCAAATGACATTATAGTTAGAATAGTTACCATCAGAATCCTCATAAGTTTCAAAGTAGATTGATGCCGCATCCCAATTCGATATTTCATTATTAGAAATATTATTATAGTGTGAACCCCAGATGTAGATAGCATTATCGCTTGGTCCCCCTGCTTCCCATTCATAATGTATGATTGTATTATCTCTGATAGTATTATTCTCTGCCATATATATCTCGAATCCGAATTGATTGCATGTATGCATGGTGTTGTTGTGGATTTGATTATAAGTGACATTCTTTGGACCCCATGTCCAAATATTCATTAATCTGTCAGCATCATGTATTTCACAGTTTCTAATTGTATTATAAGAGCAATCTTTGATATCCGCTTCTAATACCACTATAGTATCAAATGTTTCATACAAGTCACAATCAAAAATTGTGCAATGACTGCTATCTATTAGATAAATAATATATTCACTTGCATCATAAACTGAGAAACCACTAAGGTTTACCCAATCAGCAGTTATAATAAATCCATAATCAGTTCCATTGACAAATACTCCATTTTTATCTTCACCAATTAAATCAATTGTTTTGTTTACAATAACTTTCTCATTATATGTTCCATTATAGACAAAAATAGTATATCCTGCTGATGCATTATCTATTCCCTCTTGAATCGTTTTTACATGGGTTGCATCATACCATCCTGGGTCAGCATCATCATCTACGTAAGTAATATTTTGAGAGGGAGGTAACGGTAGTAAAGTACCATTAAAAGGATTCATTAACGGATATTCGTCAACATACCCACCGATCCCAGGAACAGTATAATTACTATCAGCTCTTCCATCAGAATTGTTGTCCCAAGCACCTTGACTTGTGTTATGAAAGTCATCCCAGTAATTGCCTAAACTTAGTGGTTCATAATACCATGTATCATCTTCTGTATCTCCATCATCTCTTGCTTCTTCAATGCTATCACCAAAAAAATTGTTTAAATAATATGTATTATGATTAGGCGTTCCTCCTCCTTCTGAATATATGCCTCTTGAATTCTGAGAAAAATTATTTTTTTTAATTGTGTTATAACTTGGAGAAGGTGAACCCGAATATAATGATATACCATTACTGCAATTGAAGAATTCGTTGCCAGTTATTACATTATAATGACAGTCATCCAATATTTGAATTCCATCACCAGTTGCCCAAGAAAAATTATTGTTCTGAATAAGACATCTACTTGTCATCTCCATTTCTAAAGCTTCACCCAAACTATTATTTATCCAACAATTAATAATACTACAATTTTCTCCTGTTTGACCCATATAGATGCCGCAATCTAATAAATTGCAATCTCTAACTGTATTATTGGTTGGATAATATGAAAATTCTTGTTCTAAATCAATTCCATATTCTTGTCCAGTTATTGTAAAATTGGACACAGTAGTATCATTTACCTGTATCCAAACAGCATAGCCTGTTACATCTGTGCAATTAATAATAGTAGTATCTTTATCTTCTCCAGTTAAATGTAAAGTTTTATCTATTTCTAAGCTAAGCTCATTATATGTTCCATTATAGACAAAAATAGTATATCCTGCTGATGCATTATCTATTCCCTCTTGAATCGTTTTTACATGGGTTGCATCATACCATCCTGGGTCAGCATCATCATCTACATATATTATATTCGTTCCGATTGTTGTGAAGTGGTAGGTCGCACTGGTGTTTGTCGTTTCGTCATCCGCGGTAACATTCCACCAGTATGTGGTACTATAGTTGCTGAAATTAGAATTAGTCTGGCGGTATGTTCCGTTGCTGCATGAGATGTTTATTCCAAAGGAGACCCATGAACCTGAGGAGTTGCTGTACCAGGTTATATTCATTTTATCTCCATCAGGATCATTTACAGCAATGGAAAGAGTTGGATTTAAACTCTGATTAGTACTACCATTACTAGGGGAAGGATTAGAAATAGATGGAGGCGTTCCAGATGCCTTAGCATTTTCTGCAATAAGATCAAGAGAAAAAGTGCTTATAACTAAGATGGTGAGGAGTGTTATTGATTTTATTTTACTTCTTGGTACTACTCTATTATACTTTGAATTAATGTTTTTTTGGTAAGAATATACCATGCTTTATCACATCCCTTCCTATTGTGCATCACGTATAAATTACAATACAATTACATGAATTACTCGTTTAAAAAACTTTTTAATAGCATCAGTACCTCCAAAAGTAAATTTTGAAATTGCAAATTTTGACAAAAACATGGCAAGAATGTATTTTCATTGGAATTTAGCATCAGGTTAGCAAAAAATTGCAAAACCCAACAGATATAAAAACCCATAATTTACTAGTAAATATGTGTCAAAATCTCCCCTTCGACTAATGATCTTTTTAACGAATCGATTCGAAGACTTTCAAAAACAACAACATTCCAACAGATATAAAACCATTAAATTTACTAGTAAAGTGCTTCTAGAACTGCTATTCCGAGTATTACTAATTGTTTTTTCATATCCTTTGCCTTCTCCTATCTACATCATAACGTTAGAAATACTCCTTTAATTTCTTAATTTCTGGGTTCGTTATTCCACATTCTTTTATTGGGAAAACATATTCCATGATGTCAATTTCTCTTATCACATGCTGGAATTCTCTAGTTAGGGTTTCACTGAATTTTTTCACATGTTTAATATCTTTAGCCGTGATTATGAGTATCCAATCATATTTTCCATGGAGATAGCCACCAGATAGAATATCTACTCCAATTTCTACTCCCTTTTTTTGTAAAGTAAGGTCGATTATCTTATCGACTGCATTACCTACGGGTTGAGCAGATTTTTTAATAAGCATTATATATCGTTTTACATCGAGTTTTTCATCATCTACTATTGCAGAGTATCCCCAAATTGTTTTGTTTTTTTCCAATCTTTTTTTGATTCTCCATACCTTCTGTCTGGAAAAACCACAATTTTTAGCGATATTTTCAATGCTATCTCCAGAATTATTCTGCAGCTCTGCAATAATCTTCTTTTCATCTTCATCAATTTGTTTTTTACTACTTCTAGGCATACTATGTCACCTCCGAACTTCCCAACAGCGATTACTTTATAAACCCTATTTTCTCTTAATTGCTGTTCATATTATACCAATCAACTCTCTATACGACCTCCTATTATCCACCTCAATATCATAGATGCGTTTCCACGTCCAACCTTTTCTTTCATACTCTTTTTTTCATTGCTGGATAGAGGTAGAAGTATCAGATGAGTGATATTACAATCACGCCTATTCCTACTAAGAGTTCTATGAGTAGTTCTGGCATGTTATTCCCCTATTCCAACTATCAAAAGATGGTTATTCAAACTCATTCACCCTTCCACCCATTTGAATCAATGTTTTACCACAACTAGGACATATTATTTTGCCGTCTCCTCGGCTCTTAACAGTATCTTCATTTCTCTTGCTAGAAAAAGGTAAACGCCAGCCACAATCCTTACATCTGATGTGAATCATAAATTTACATCCCCAAATTACAATTTCATAACAATTATTTCTATAAAAAATCTGTTACAGTGACTCTAGGCGGGATAAAAAAAGAAAAAAGAGGTTTAGCCAATCTGTTTTTTGATGGTCACATGGATTTCAATTGTTTCAGTTGCATTTGACTCGTCATCACTAGCAGTAAGCACAACCCCGTAGCTTCCCTGTTTATCATAGCTATGAGTAACAACCAGACCAGTAGCATTTGTTCCATCACCGAAGTCCCAATAATAGGTGATGTTGTCACCATCAATATCAAATGTTTCCGTAGCGTTAAACGTAATGTTTTGCCCTATAGGTGCTGTAATGGACTTCCCACGGGTTCCATTCGTCACAACATCGATTACAGGCGGTCGATTCTCCACCATGTTTCTTATCTTACTACGGTTATGTTCACGGAACTGCAACCTTTTCTCATGATGATGTTCAAGTCTGCTTATCACAGGTAACAG
>JAUWBM010000084.1 GCA_030601705.1 Thermoplasmatota archaeon | reverse complement strand
ATGAGTTTACAGCAAGTCTACGGGATAGAAATATAACTCTTATAAAAAAGATTGGAGAGAAAGATAATTTAAATACAAACTTAAATAATAAAAATGTATATCTCAATGATTTTATTGACAATTTTCTTGATGATGCTGGGAAAAGAGAACGATCAAAACTCAGATTGGAAAGAAAAAAAATAGCCCAAGAGCGGATTGAATGGGATAAAGAGCGAAGTGAGGGACAAAAAATATTAGCGGATCAAAAACATAAACAACAAATTGAAAGAAATGAGTTGGAACAGGAGAAATATGAATTGAAACAGAAAGGAGATGCAATCGCCGCTGAAAAAAAGAATCTACTAGACTTTGCCGGGGAAATTGGCAGGGATCTTTTAGTACTTAGCAAGGTTAAGCAAGAAATTGAGAGGAATAAGCATCTTTCGTTTTTAACAGCAGATCCGAGCAAACGCGTTCTTTAGTTCTCTAAATCTTGAGGTTGCAGAGATCTAGGTTTTTTCTTTTTTTAAACATTCAGTATGTCCCCATTTGCTAAATGCTTCTTGTACTTTTTCTAATGTTTCTTGGTCATCTACATTAAAACTTATCAAATGTTCGCATACACAACAAGGTACATAAAACGTACTACCTTCTTCGTAGCCCTCTTTCCATATTTTATCGCGGTTTATCTTCTGCTTTTTTAGTGCGATCTTAAAGAAATCAGCGATAGTTATGTCTTGGGTTCTCAAGAGGTTTTTCAGCTCATCATACCATTCTTTTTTTATCCTGAAGCTAATAACGGGGTGGCTTTCTTCGTATCTTATTCTACTTGGTGGCCTAGTCCTAGTAGTCTTCATAGAAAAAAGGTATGGATTTGGGTTATAAATAGGCTATGGTAAACGACAATGGCATACTATAGAGCATACCACATGGTAATCTGTCGGTAATCTACATGGTAATCCTTTTTAGCAGAACAAAAAGAAAAGAAAACAAAGCTGACGGGAGTGAGACCATTAATTAATCGGGTCTGAAAAATTCCATAGGTAGTCCCCCAGGATCTCATCACATTACCAATTCCTAAGCTGCCTATTGTCGAGATACCAAAGCCCATACTTACATAGAGACAGGACAAGTATGGGCAGGTTCTACGGTTGTATCACCTTGTTTTTTCGCTTGATTATTTCTTTGACTTTTCTTTGATTGTTTCTTTGACTTTTCTTTAACTTTTCTTTGATTGTTCCCCCGATCGTTTCCCCGGTCGTTTCCCCATTTCCCCCCCTGGTTGTTTCCCAGATTATTTCTTTGGTTGTTTCTTTGGTTGTTCCCTTGCTTGGTTCCTTGCTTTTTTCCTTGCTTTTTTCCTTGCTTGGTTCCTTGCTTTTTTCCTTGCTTGTTCCTTGCTTGGTTCATTGTTTGTCCCTTGCTCGTTCCCTGCTTGTTCCTTGCTTGGTTCATTGCTTGATTCCTTGCTCGTTCATTGTATTTTCACCGGTAGATGTTTCCTCATTCACTGTATTTTCACCGGTAGATGTTTCCTCATTCATTGTATTTTCACCGGTAGATGTTTCCTCATTCATTGTAAGATCTTGTCCAAAATCATCGTCATCATCAAGCATTAGTGCTTTCCATGCTTTGTCAGTGAATGTCCATATACAGATGCAAATTTGTTATTGGAATACTCTTTGCAAATAGGACAAGTATAGGTAGGTTCTACGATTGTATCATCCTGTTCTTTTCCCTGTTTTTTCCCCTGTTTGGTTCCCTGTTTTTGCCCTGTTTTCACTTGATTGTTGCCCTGTTTTTGCCCTGTTTTTTCCCCTGTTTTTTTGCCAGATAATTGCGATGTTTCTGATACGGTAACATTATGTTCAATTTCACTCTTATCGTTTGATTCAACTTTCTCTTCAACCATGAAATCACATCATTTACTTTTCAAGTACTTTTTCGGTACTTTTGCGGTAATTTTCAGGAACTTCTTCGGAACTTTTTCGGTACTTTTCCGGTAATTTTCAGGAACTTCCAATAGAGGTATATCCACTACAAACTACCACAAGTACTTTAGAATACCGTAAATATTCCTCAAACATTGATGGTCAAACTTCATCAAGCCTCATTTTCGTTAGTTTCACGTTTTTTTTGTATTGCTTCATCAATTTCTCAAGCACCTTTTTATCCTCTTCCAGCCCTTTCACCTTTTCTACGAGGTCCTCATAGACAGGATTTTTAACGGCTAGAGATGAGGCTTAATGAGGTTTGATCATAATGGTTGACGAAGAAAAAGTTGATAAGGCATCTAATACGACCTCTGAGGTATCTACTAGGACCTCTGAGCGGACCTCTGAGGTACCTGAACATGGGTTCTGAGCCAGGAAATAAGGAGTATACTGAGGTGGAAACTAAGCAGAATTCTGCTAAAATATCTGATGAAGAATCTACTGAGATATCTAATAAGGCATCTGATGCATCTACTGAGATATCTAAGAAATTTATCTGCGAGGAATGTGGTAAACCATTTGATACAAAAAAGCAAACGTAATGGGCATATGGTAGAAACACCCACCTCATCCCTATACGGTGCTCGTGGAGATGATTGCTTGAGCAAAAAGAAAAGTCGATAAAACCTATTACCCAAGCAACAAACTATGATAAGTATGTAATGAAATGCTGGTTAATAAACTATACGAAAAATACCAAGTTGTTTTGAAAAGTTGGTGAAGCGATCTAAAAATCGTAAAACTAACAAAACTGAGGCTTAATGAGGTTTGATAATCAATGTTTGAAGAATATCTAAAAGTGTTTATTGCATTTGTAATGGATATACCTCTATTGGAAGTGTTTGAAAAGTGTTTGAAAATTGGTGGAAAAGTGTTTGAAAAGTGTTTGAAAAGTGTTAGAACGTGTTGGAAAAGTGTTTGAAACACTTCAGCTAAGACTTTAGAACGCTTTATGTGTCGGCAGATCAGCGATCTCATCTATTATCCTCGATGGTAAAGAAGCGTGGGAGAAAGATGTAGAAACTATTTTTTCACATCAACTCCAATGTTGAATTACTTACACGGATATCTCTGAGATTGTGTGTCATAGGGTATGTTTTTTAAGATATTTGTGATGTATGGTTGAGGCTTAATAAAAATGAAGAAGAAAACAGAGGATACAATCAATGTAGATATTGATAAAAAACAGATTCAGGTATCTTGGGATTGTGTTAAAGAAGTAGTAGGTCTTCATTGCAGGAGCTATCTTCAAATATTCGCTTTGTTTCTGGCAATAGGTTTTTCTTTTCTTTTAGCAGCTTTAACTGAGAAACTCCCTATAATTATTGGTAAAATAGTGTTTATCACCTTCTTTTATATATTGTATTATCGCCTGGGCGTATTTTTCACTATTCATGTTTCAACCCAAAATCAGATTATACTTACTATTGGCTAAAGAAAAATTAGCTTTTTTTTCCCAGATTCTTTTTTAATCTGTCAATATCTTCTACTAACCGAAGAAAAACCCGCGGGTCGTTAATGTCCATCCCAGGGCAAAACCGATCACGGAAATCTATATATTCTTGACAATACGCCATCGTAATTCATCCATTATTTTCTCTAATATATTCATCTACAACTTCTTATTATATTTTTCCATTTCCCCTAGTCTCATATAAGTTTGCTTTGTTTGGTTCCCTTTTTTTTGTTCTCTGTTTCTAGGTGTTTATGCTCTTCCGCTTTTATGTCAATTGTTTTATTATGAACTTCTGGGCTTTGAATATCCTTCCCCTCCACCATTTTACGAAACTCCGGGTTGGTACTCAAGAGTTCCTTTGCTGCTTCAAGAAGCGCCTTTTGTGCTCTTTCATCAGTTTCTTGGGCCATCTGGTCCTTCTCCGCGGATATACGGTTTATTTCTCCTGCTTGTAGCTTTATGACGGAGTCCTTCGTTTCACTTGCCTCCTCCAGATCTCGCATCTTTTCCAGATCTGCACCCTTTTCAAATATCAACAGGCCGTAGACTCCTCTTTTATATCCTTCTGCTAATTCAGACTCTGAAAGTCTACGATATGCACTTGATAAATAACCTTCGTGCCCTACCAATGCTTCGGCGATATCTCTGCCATTGGCACCTATATATCCCGGCATATTGGTATCAAAACGCTTTCGCATACAGTGGATGTGCATTTTGTGATATTTGGTTCTCTTATCTCTCATATCAAGCTCTGCCTTTTCGAGCAGCTTATTCCATATTTGTTTAGCAGTATTATACGAAAATGGGAAAACTCGAGGGTCATCCAGACTCTTCTTGGCGGGCACCATTTTTACTTCTCCATCCTCCTGTCTTAATGGAACGACACGGCATTTTTTTACAGCAGCCTGTAGATATTTACCCCTTACCTTGAGCCATTCGAGTAGTGTGTCCCTTGCTTCGTTGCTCATGTATGTAACCCTCTTTCGCCTTGTTTTTGTTATCTCCGCTCTCACATTGATTCGAACTGGATCCTTCTCCAAATCAATATCATCCGGCTCCAACTTTAATACCTCACCGATTCTCATCCCCGAAGAATCCAATACTAGAAACAATGCCTTTGCCTTGAGATCGGCATGTTGCAGTATTTTCTTCATTTGCTCATTGGTCGGAGCGAGATCATCCGTAATTGGTTTGTTTGGCGGAGACCTTCGATGTATGTTCTTCCAGAATTTCGTAGATAATTCGATACCAAACTCAGAGAGAAACATCTTCACATGAGTCATACGGCTTGGCCGCGTAGTTGGTGCCTTATCCTTAAGTGCCAACCAAAATTTCTTCATATCTTCTTCATATGCGTTTATGGCGTTTTCTCTCTTCTCCCCACCAAGTTTTTTAATGTCAACAATATAATCGCTTGGATCCTTGTCTATAATCTTAAAAAAACTTTTAAGACTACCCCGATAATTCCTGATCGTACTTGGGGCGCTGAATTTCTCAATTTCCTCAATGAATGTTTCAACGGGGTTATTTCGATCAAGGGTCATTCAAGTGGTACTCCTATGCATATTAAACTTTTGTCGTGTTAACAGATTGGCTTTCCGAAAAGGTATTCTGTCAACACGTGATTTCTTTGTTATCATAAGGAGAAAATAGAGAAGCTTCATTTATCCACCATTTTCACTACCATATTTTTTCTTAGCATATTCTTCTAACAGCTTGTCAAAGAACCTTGGATCGTCATAATCTAAATCAGGGCTCATAGCGATGCCTTCTGATCTTTTTTCCAATTCTTTAGTCAATTAATTTTCACCATCATTTTCTAACTATTCTGTGTGGCTATCTCCCCAATAGTCTTGAGGAATTGAATCTCTAACTACGTGCATTCTCTTTTATATCTCTCCTTTCGCCTTTTTCTTTGATTCTAAAGCTTGATCCAAGGATTCTATCCCTTCTCTGTATGTGAATTTGTTTTTTACACAGTAATCATCAAAATCTTTGTATTGAGTGAAGTCATCCATAAACTCAGCCTCCTAGTTTTTTGCACTCGGTGATCATATCAGATTTGATTGGTGGCGGTGCAAAGACTGCCGAGGAAGTAGAATAAAAATGATCATAAGCAACCAGGCTTGCGACATTTTGTAGTTCATCTCGGGTTAGTTTAGATGCTTCTAAAATCGACCCCCTGTGCTGTATAAACAATTTATTATCCTTTATATACAGGTTCTCAGCTACCTTCTCAAATCCTTTTTCTAAAATTTCTACTTCATTCATATCTATCACTTTTTATGGTTTTCTTCTTATATCCGTTTTATATGGATGTCTCCATTGGTGATAATTACCACTTTATCTCCATATTTTAATTTGTGATAATCGAGCCATGGTTTGGGGACAATTATTCCAAGAGATGCTGCACCTACTCTGATGAGCTTTCTTGTTTCTATACTAGGCATAATACTGTAATTGTAACTATACATTTAAAAACACCGAAAGTATACGAGGTATATGTCGGAAGATAAGGAGTTTTAATATGAAATATGAGAAAGAATATATACAAACTGTGAAAGATGCAAAAGAAACCATCCATGGCTTTAAGAAAAAAGCATATTACCAGGATATTCTCAATCTTTTCCTATTATTTTCAAATTACATGGGGGATGGTTTCTCTCAAAGTCATTTCCGCTTTCTGCTCATGGACAACCATGGACTTAAAGAAACGAGAAAAATGGTGGAGTTTTGTAAACAACGCAAGTTTCTGTTTAAATCTTTCCCAAAAAGTGACATTATAACGGCGAAAGATTTAGTTCCTCATCTAAAATATTTGCGGAAAGGTAACATTAAAAATGAGGATGATCTTGATAAATATTTAAAACATCTCCGTAAAAAAAACATAATTAAAGCCACAAATAGGAAACATCCATTAAAATATAAATTAACAACTGAAGCCATATGGGGCCACCACTTAACTAGGGTTGAAAATTATTTGGAACAGTGGGAACCTGGTCTTTTAAGACTTCCTATCTTTACTCCCAATGAAAAACGGTATGAAGATCTATTTTTGTATGTCTTACCTTTTGGATTTGATTTTACACGAGAAGAGAATAATGAAATCAACAAATGTTTTGATGAGGTGCGGAAAATTCTTTGGCGAATAGTAAAAATAAAGAACCGGAAAATACAGCATTTACTTGAAGGTAAGAATGAAGAAGAACGAATGAAACTAGCAGCAGTTGATTTTTTTTATCATGGCACAAATTTTTAACTTTTTGTGTCTATCTAATTTTTCTTCTAACTCTATTATTGTCATGTCTTTCTCTTTTTAACTGTTCATGTCAACCCATTTGTTCTTCTGCTAACACTTTTTTGTAGTTCTTTTGTTTGATCTAATTTTTTATTACCTATGTCACTAATCATTTGTCGCAGTTCAAATATCTCCTGATCCTGTTCTCTTTTTGCTTTTTTTAATGCTTCAAGTTCTTCATTTAAACCGCTAAGATCGGGTTGTGATTCAAAAATTGATAAACAACCCAGATGGTTATCGTATTCTTCTTTGATTTTCCTTCTCATTATCTCACTGTCAAAATCCTTATAGGTTTTACTAAGATCAGAAGTATGACCTCCGATAAAATTAACAAACTCCTCATTTGCCCTACCAGATGCAAGTTGAGTAAACCAAACTCTTCTTAAACAATGTTCATTATAAAGACGTTTCTTGAATTTCAGTTTAGGGTTCTGGTCTATCTTATTAAAGGGTTCTCCTGTTTTCTCAAGTAGTTTAACCCACATTCTTACAGCATTGACATAACTAAATGGCCATATCCTATTATCAAGGGCAATGATTTCTTCTTTTGTAAGTTCTTTACCATCTTTCTCAACGATCCATATTTTTTTATCATATGTTCTACCATTGACAATTTTTGATTTTACAGATTTCTTGTATGTTTTGTAACCTTTTTTTGCAAGTTGATCTCTAAGATATTTTGATTTCTGATAACGAATCAACATCATTTTTTCTCTTTCATGTTTCCACAGCTCTAGTAGTTCCTTTGATTCTGGTGTAAAAAATGTGTATCTTGGTGATGAAAATTTAGGAATATCATCAATAAGTTCAACCATTCTTTTATTCATATCAATATGATCGAATGTAAGCTTTAATGCTTCACTTATTCTACAACCAGATGAAGCGCAAAAAACAAACAAACTCTTCGCCTTGACTGAAGACGTATAGCTAAGTATCTTTTTTAATTCCTGTAATGTTGGGGTTTTCTTCTTTGAGATTGGTTTTACCATTTTCTTTAAGTTATTTCTTATTCGTATATCTTCGAATTCAACTTCATCAATTGGGTTCTTATGTCTAACTAGGAACTTCTTAATGAAAGATAACAATGCAGATTGAGTCTTTGGTGCTCTATTCTCTATTTCTTTAGCGAAATCCCATACAATTTCTGTTATTTCTTTCTTTGATTTCTTAATAAACTGTTTTGGATCTTCATTCATTGTAGTGAAAAATGCTTTAAGATAAGCCCTTGCCGTATCCCTACTATCAACATTCTTATAATATTTCTCAAGATAATCTTCAACTATCTTTGGATGCCAATTATGTTTTTTCATACTGCTCACAACAAACTATAATGCAGTATTAGTTAAAATACTTTTTTGTTGTGATAAAAATCCAAATTACATTTTTCTATCATTTTCTCATCTCCGTAACTGCCGATTCTTTTAAAAACATGCCTTACAGCCCCTTTTTCCCCTAAACATAAAAGTATGGTTGAAAAACACTTTTTAAGGCATTCTCCTCCATATCAATAGTTAATTATAAAAATTGCTTCAGTTCTATGGCCTTTGGGTTTAAAACTCCTTGTTTTTTAACCGAAAACAAAGTTTCCAATAGATTTAATTCAGCAATATATCCCCTGTACAGCTCAATAAAGTTCTCGCAGAATTTTTTTGCCTGTTTAATATCCTTAGCAGTAAAAGACACTATCCAATCATAAACACCATGAACATATAAACTATTTTCAATTTTAACCCCTGTCTTTGGTGCGATACTCTCTAATTTTCTCGTAATTATTTTGTCAGCCACTTTTTCGTCTATTGGTACGGTTGTTTTTTTAATGAGCATAATATAGTGTTTCAGATCTTGTTTTTCTTCATTAACTATTGCAGCGTAGCCCCAAATAGTTTTGCTTTTTTCGAGTCTTTTTATAATTCTCCATACTTTTTGTCTGGAGAAATTACATCTTTTAGCTATTTTGTCAATGCTTTCTTTTGCATTCTTCTGCAACTCACTAATAACCTTTTTTTCGTCCTCATCAATTTGTTTTCTACTGCTTTTTGGCATATTTTTTCTCACCGGATTGCTACTTTGTAATACCTAATTCTTTAAAAATATATTCATACAACCCAATGTTTTTATCCATATGGAGTTTACGTTGAAAAATGGTATTCCTGAGTATATGGTGGAGGGGAGATATTGTAAAAAGGAGGCCAAGGGAGGAAAAGACATTTAGAAAAGCATGATTTTTGCCTCAAAAATCCTTTCTTTAGTCTGGCCCCCTTCCGTGGATATATAGTCATTTTACTTAATAAAGATTAGCGTATTGTGTGAATGATGTTATGCCCTATCAAAAACAAAAAAAAACGTGCTAGGCTCTGGTTATAACCTCTTATTTGTCAAAGATTAAGATCAAGCCATGTGCTGCTAATACTACGATAATAATGGGCGTTATCCAAAATGGAATGTAGAATTAATAAATCATTAATAACATGATTATTCTACTGAAAAAACTTTGCTTCTGTTATTGTTTTAGTAGATGTCACACCTCGGATGATTCTAATCTTATTTACTACAATATTTCCAATTTCCTCAAAATCCTCTGCAACTAATTTAACAAGAAAATCATATTCTCCAAAGAGGGGATATATCTCATCAATCTCGAGTACATTCTTAAGTTTCTTGAATACACGAAATTCATCTCCAGGTGCTATACTTATTAGTACGAAGGCCAGAGCCATATATTGCCCACCTCTCTTTCACACTTTATATTTTTATGCTATATAAGCCTTAGGACTACTGTTTTCTTCTCCCCGTAGCATTGATCGTTAATGTTGAAAAAGCTAGGAGGGGATGAGGGGATAAGAATTCGATGGGGTAATTCTTTTATTGAGATGAGTATAATGCTGTGCTTTTTTCCCTTCCTAGTTAGGTAATACATTATAAAATGGTTTTAAGAGTCTTTTTCGCATGTGAGTATGTAGATAGATATGTAAAGATATTATCTTTAGTAGTTTTTCTAATCAAATACTCTCTATTTCAACATCTTATTACATTACTGTACTGATTTTATTTCCACAAATTACTATATGGATTTAAAAAAAGAAAAATAAAAGAAAGAAGAGAGACGATAGGTTTAGTGTAGATTATAACCCTAGCAGATATCGTAGCATTGGGAACAGGTGTGGATGATTTTCCAGGAATCTCAGGAATAAAGGGTTCATGTTGAATGCTTTGTTTTTTGGTGTTGAAAGATACACATCTATATAACAAATATCACAAAACGCTATTAATATTTTTTATCAAAATTGTTTTATAATTTTTTCAATACCTTTCGTCCAATGATGAACATCTTTCAGGAGCCATGCAGCTGAATCTGTTTCTCCCAGGTCATTTTTAAATACTACTTTTAATAATGGTCTAAGTTTAGTTTTCCGTAAATGAGATTTTGGTGTTTTATCATAACGCTGTAGTTAAGGTCCTGTTTCTTCAGGTCCAAAACCCAAGAAACTTGAAGGATAATATTGGTTATTGTATGAAGTTTTTATCCAGGATGCACTTCTAGGTGTGTCTGAAATATAGATTTCATCGATACATCCTTTAAAAGGTTGATTAGCACTATAATGAATGCCTATTTCTAATGATTTATGATCATCTTTAATGCTAAAATCTCCTTGAAATTTATACTTATCAAACTCTCCATCGATATAAATGTACTGAGAACCATCGTCCCAGATTGCTGTGATATGGTGCCAATTAGCATCCATAAGTTCTGTTGTTGAGAGTATATAAAAGACTTCTGATCCAGTTCGTACTTCAAATCTTATTGAATTATTTGTACGTATGTTTAGACCATATCCTGCATTATAAGCTGTTGTTGATTTTGAGATTAGTTTTTCAGTTTTAGGAGCATTAACCTGATCTCTCTTCACCCATAAACCAATAGAAAATTGATTAGTATTATGAAAGTTCAAACTTGGATCGTCAGAGACTGTTATATGGTCGTTATTGCCATCAAAACTTCTCGCATTACCTATTTGACCTAAAATACTTATAGTTCCATGGTTGCTTCCATCGTTTGTATTGGAAGAGCTATCATGTAAATCGTCTAAATGCCATATTCCAGAATAATGAGTAGACCACACACGTTCAGGCATCTGTTGACTCCCGCTATTAGGATTCCCATAATACAAATATAAACTTGTATCAACAGTTGAAGAAAGACTTGGAGTATTTACCCAAGTAATTAATTCCCCCGAGGAACCATCAAAACGTTCAATCTCATGATACAGTTTATTTGCAACACCATGACCATCCATAAACAAAATATCATCACCATCCTCCTGAGTCTTGTCCCGAAGGTCATTATCAACCGTGCTAACAAGCACCGGGAAATAATTCAAATCACCAGCAACCTGTGTATGATCAATGGTTATTTGTTTCCGATACTGCCATCCCTCTTCAAATGGGTCAAATGGGAGTTCCTCAGTCATGAATGAAAACTCCTGCATCGTCACATCTTCACTATCAGCGACCTCAACTGTCCATCGATATTGAGTGCTCGATTTCAGCCCAGACACAGGAATCGTATAAACTCCATCTCCCTTATTCGTTCCACTCCCTGAACCAATATCAGGATCAGTTGTAACCGAATAACTCATGGGATCACCATCAGCATCCTCAATTTGAAAACTCAGTTCAGAAAGAGAAACAGGAGCATTCCATGTCCCACTTGGTGGGTTCTCATTTGATATAACTGGTGGGTTGTTTGGAGGCCACAGTTCAATTTCCTCTGCATTAACAGAGGCAAATAATGCATATCCAAATAACCCATAGGCCATAACTGGTGGGAGGAAAATACTAAATCCAATGCCCCAGAAACCAAGTGCTATCCCATTCTGCGCACCATAGGCGATAAAACCAGTCCCAGATCGTAACCCCCCGCAGGATGTTATTCCTTCATATGTTGACCATCGCACGAATAATCTGGGAATGGGTGTGAGAAGTATAGGTATGAGCCTTGGCAGGATAATAATAGGCAGTGATGTCCCAGAGCCTGTGGAAACGTAGTTACAAAACATTTCAGATGC
>JAUWBM010000086.1 GCA_030601705.1 Thermoplasmatota archaeon | reverse complement strand
GCAAGATCCAGAGAAGCTTGAATACCCGCAATGCCTCCTCCAATCACCAGGGCCTCAGGTGTAACTTTAATTTTTGTCCCCTCCAGTGGCTCCAAGAGTCGTGCCTTAGCAACAGCACCACGAACCAACGCCTCTGCCTTCTCAGTAGCACGTTCCCTATCCTCATGAGCCCATGAACACTGCTCACGGATATTAGCTATCTCTAAATTAAAGCCGTTTACACCACCAGCTTCAACAACACCACGAAACGTATGCTCATGCATGCGAGGAGAACAACAAGCAATAACAACGCCATCAAGCTTATGCTTCTTTATAGAATCCTTAATGAGATTCGCGCCAACATCAGAACACATGTACTTGTAGTCTTTACTGACCATCACTCCATCCAGGGTTTTCGCATATGCAGTAAGTGCCTTCACATCTACTAATGAGGCGATATTTATGCCGCAATGACAGACAAACACGCCAATCTTGTTGCTCATACTATTTGTCTCCGAGTTTTAATTTATCCACAGGACTAAGATTCAATTCCAAACCAAGTTTCTCTTTTTTAACACCAAGCGCAAGTCCCAACAACTGCGTCAGATACACCACTGGCATCTCAAGCTTTGCTGCAACAGTTTCACCAGCCTTCACCTGCTTAGAATCAAACATGCGATGACACCATGGACATACATCAACAAACACATCAAAACCCTGTTCCTGAACCTTCTGTAGTTTCTGACCGGTCTTTGCCAGCGCCGACTCAGGAAGATTCGCTGATAACATCGCACCACAACAATCAAGTTTCTCAGGATAATCCAGTGACTCAGCGCCCAGTACCTTAAGTATGGTTTCCATTTTCTGTGGATTCTCAGAATCCACTGGTCGGCCAATCTCACTTGGGCGGATCAAATGACAACCATAATGGGTTGCAACTTTCAATCCTGCAAGTGGTTTCTTTACACGTTTCTTTATCTTCTCGATGCCAATATGGTCATGTAAAAGATCAACTGTATGCACAATGTCAATTGATCCATTATATTGTAAATCTTCAGAAGCAAGCATACCGTTCATCCGGTCTCGCATCTCTGTATTACTTTTCATAACACGCTGACACTCACTCAATGAGAGGTGACACATAGGACACGGCACATACAAGTCAAGATCTTGCCTCTCAGCAAGAGCAAGATTTCTGGCAGAAAGATAAAGTGCCATTAGCTGATTCATGCTCTTCATCGGCTCTCCACAACAAGAAAAACCTTCCACATCAACGAGATCAATATTAAGTAACGGAAGAACTTCCCGTATAGACACTTCATAGGCATACTGTTCCGTTGGCATCACACAACCAGGATAAAGCGCATACTTTGTCATTTTAATTCTCCTAAACCTTTTCAACAGCAAGTTTTGTTATCGCTGTCTGAAATTTTGCGGCATCAACCGGTTTAGAAACCCCGGGCAACCCAAAGTCGTCTCGCTTCTTGGTTTTATTATCTCGAGTAGAAACAATCTGTACATCTTGGATGAGTCCTATAGAAAGAACAGATTGCAACATAGCTGTATACTTCCCGGGAATTTGCTTTCCGCTTGCAACAGCCATATTCTTTAGTGCAAACAAAATCTCCACAGGTGCAACCTTTTGTGGACAGCGTTCCCTGCACTTAAAGCAACTCATACATGTCCAGATGACATCAGAATTAACCAGCTCATCAATCAAGCCACGTTTAAGAAGAGCAACAACCTTATGGGGTTCCAGCTCCAAAAGCTTATGAGCTTCGCAACCAGAGGTGCATTTTGCACATTGAAAGCAATAATCTGAGATCTCGTTCTGAAGTTTTGAAAGCCGCTCATTAATTTCATTTCTAAGAGTAGTTTGTCCCTCTGCCATTGATGTCAAATCTACAATGCCCATATAGCGTCCCCGTCAAGCGTTTATCCAATTTTCATATTTAAAGTTATCAATTAATAATATTTTGAGTTTTTTTGAAATAAAAGAAGATTGTGAAAACTTGCTAGCATTTAGCCATACTTCTCAACAAGATCTGCAATATCGGTTGGAAACTTCGCTAGTTTGACACCTGCTTTTTCAAAAGCCTTTATTTTTGATGCTGCAGTACCTTTTCCTCTAGCAATTATTGCACCGGCATGTCCCATACGTTTCCCGGGCGGAGCAGTTCTTCCTGCAACAAACGCAAAAACAGGTTTGGAAATATGTTTAGTGATGTGTTCAGCAGCCTCTTCCTCAGCAGTCCCTCCGATTTCACCAACCAAAACAACAGCTTTAGTATCCTTGTCTTTTTCAAAGGCATTCAAAGAATCAATAAATGTTGTTCCAATGATTGGATCTCCACCAAGTCCAACACAGGTACTCTGACCAATATCTTTCTCTGTAAGAGAATTAACAATTTCGTAGGTAAGCGTTCCGGAACGACTTGCCACACCAACATGTCCTTCTTTGAAAATCTGCCCGGGTAAGATTCCAATCTTTGTTTTACCAGGACTTGCAATACCAGGACAATTTGGCCCAATCAACACTGCACCTTTATATTTAGAATAATGAACAAACTCCATCGCATCATGAAACGGAATATTCTCAGTAATTACTACAAGTGTTTTAATACCAGCATCTAATGCCTCAAACACTGCATCTTTTGCAAAACGAGCGGGAACTAAAACAAGAGAAGTGTTGGCACCGGTTTCAGAAACACCATCAAATACATTATTAAAAATTGGCACACCTTCTATTTCCTGGCCCCCCTTGCCAGGTGTTACACCAGCAACAACATTTGTGCCAAATTCTTTCATTGCACCAATGTGAAAGATTCCCTGATGACCAGTTGCACCTTGTACCAAAACTTTATTACTTTTATCTGCAAAAATCGCCATTTTCAATTCACCTCGCTAAATCAGAAGATTTCTGAGCTGCATCCTGCAAAGTTGTTCCTGTGATAAGCCCAGCATCTTTCAAAATATCTTTTGCTTGCTCTTCATTACAGCCTTTTATTCGCGTGATAACTGGACAGTCTATTCCTTCCTTTGTAATAACTGCTTTAACACCTTTAGCAACAGAGTCACATCTAGTAATTCCGCCAAACAGATTTAAAAATATCACCTTAGGTTTAGCTTTTTTCATTAATTCGAAAGCTTGCTTGACCTTTTCAGGGTCATCTGTTCCACCCAGATCTAAAAACACTCCACCTTTACCCTCATAATGTGTAAGAGCATCAAGAGTAGCCATAGTAAGACCGGCGCCATTTGCAATAACACCAATGTTTCCTTCAAGTTGAATAAAAGCAATCCCTTTTTCTTTAGCATCTTTTTCAAGAGGTGTAAGCTCAACAACCTCGGGCTCGATATCAGTATGACGATACATAGCATCATCATTAATGTTTACCTTGGAATCTAATGCCATTACTCCGCCATCTTTTTTGATAATTAGTGGATTTATCTCTACAAGTTCACAGTCATATTCTCTAAATAATTTGTATATCTTTGAAATAACCTTTGCAACTTCTTTTCCTTCTTCTTTTTCCAGCCCTAGTTTAGATACAATTCCACGAATATGAAATGATTGAATACCAATTAATGGATTTACCCATTCTTTGAAAATTTTTTCATCAGGTACACTCTCAATATCCATACCACCCTCGCCACTGGCCATTATAAGAGACATTCTTTTAGAACGATCCAAAGTTATACTTAAATACAACTCTTTCCGGATATTCACTTTTTCTTCAGCTAGTACTTTTCGTACTTTATAACCTTTAATATCCATGCCCATTATCTGTGAAAAATTTTCCTTTGCGTCTTTCAGGTTTTCCGCCGATTTTATCCCACCTGCTTTGCCTCGACCACCAATTGGAACTTGTGCCTTAAGAACAAATGGAAAATTCAAACCAGAAAAGTCTTTTTCATTCTTCACTAGCCTACCCTTTGGAACTGAGATGCCATACTTGTCAAACAGTTCCTTCCCCCGATACTCAAAAAGTTTCATGAGACCATGAATACAAATTCACATATTTAAGAGCTTTTTAACCCAAAAATCACAGCCTACTATTTTACTAGCAATAGGAGCAAATTTAAAATCTTTGATAAAAACCATTGTGTTTAAACCATACGTTCTAATCATAGGGTCCTCTGCAATCCATTGATTTTCCTTTAAAACCTGTATAATCTTCATCATGTCTGTTTTATAATCATCATAGTCCTTGTAGATAGAAATCACAACTGCCTCAAATCTTCTACTAGCTAAAAAAACCGTTGAATCACTCATTAACAAAGCAGCCTCATCGTCTTCCATATTTGGTAGATTACGAGGATTAAATCTAATATGGTAAAATGCCAATATCTCAAAACCCAATTTTACAAAATTAGGTAAAGTGACCCTACTCATCAGGTTATTCTCTTCGAATTTACGTCTTAATCGTGAAATAGTATGTCTTGAAACTCCCAGCTCTCTTCCGATATCACTATCAGATAGCTCAGGATAACTCACCAATACACAATAAACATTTTTCTCAGTATCAGAAAAAACCACATCTTCTATACCTCCAAAGTCAACATTTTCAACCTCAGTTTCTGTATTTGAATCCAACTCGAAACTACTTTTCAACAATGGAGCAAAATCAAAAAAACGGTATATTTTACTAATTTCAAATGGAAATATCACCATATTTGGATACTCCTCTTCTAAAAGCCCGCGTCCACCAAATGTCTGCGTCCTAATGTCGTTGATTCTTCCAATAGTTGCATAATCTTTTGAAAAACTCAAAGAGAACCCTTTATCTTGTTCACCGATAGAAAAGAATATCTCATCAAAGACTTCAATGGCTTTTCCAGTTATTTCAACTCTTTCTTCTAAAGGGATCAATGGACTAAAATTCGTATAAATTACAACCAGCATCTCACATCCCTTACTCTGAAGTTTTGGAATTATGAGTTTTCTGAGATATTCATTCTCTTTCAATCTATGTCTAATCGATGTGACAGTAGAATGCTTCAAATCAAGTTTTTCGGAGAGTTGTTTATCTGTTAATTGAGGATATTTTACTAGACCGTAGAGCATAAGCTTTTCTTTTTTAGTTAATTCAAACTTTTTCATTGTTTTGAGAATAAGTATTCTGAATATAAACTTTTTTCTCATTTTAATGAAAATTAATAAAATAATCGATAAATAGAGTAAAATCTCTGAGTTTTTTTATCAAATATATAAAATTATTGATATTGTTCGTTATTATGATATTTTCTCCAAAAACTTTATATTATATAAATTACATAATGAAACATACTTAAGTATTGGAGGAGCCGTTTTGGTGAAAATCCATATAGATGATGCTAACCATGAAGATATTGGAATCAAGAAACGTCGTTTTAGATTTTTGGTTAATATATTAAAATTTGATTTGGTCGGTTTTGTGGGGATAAAATCATGACTAAAAAAGAACAAGTTCTTTTGGAAAAGCCAGATGTTAAAAAAGCAGAGGATGTAGAGAAAAAAGCTGGAACGATTGAAGTTTTTGTTATGGGTAAGAGTTACAAGGTTCCCGCAGGTCTTACGATAATGAAGGCTTTGGAATATGCGGGTTATAGGTATATTAGAGGTTGTGGTTGTAGAGCTGGTTTTTGCGGTGCGTGCTCTACCATTTATAGAATAGAAGATGAACAGAAACTCGGTTTTGATCTGGCATGTCAGAAGGTTGTTGAAGATAAAATGTATCTTGTTCAGCTTCCTTTTGTTCCTGCAACCAAGGTAGAGTATGATATTGATAAACTTGAGCCGACTGAAAGTACAATTTTAGAAATTTATCCCGAGATTGCTCGATGTGTTTCTTGTAATACATGTACAAAGTCTTGTCCACAGGACATAGAGGTTATGAAGTATATCCAGAGAGCAGTTAGAGGAGAAATCGCAAAGTGTGCGGAGATATCTTTTGATTGCATTCAGTGTGGTCTATGTGCAATGAGATGTCCTGCCGATATCAAGCATTATCATGTGTCGCAGCTTGCTCGAAGATTACGTGGAAAATATATTGATACAAAATCAAAAAACCTAGCTAAACGACTAAAAGAAGTCGAAAGCAGAAAATATGATAGTGAAATTGAAAAGCTAATGAAAATGGACAAAAAAGAGATAATGGAGTTGTACAAGAATAGAAAGATCGAGGTAGAAGAAACAGGTCCTAGGGGTGATTAAATGAAGACTACAGATGGATATCCGGATTACATGATGAAATCCATAAAACTGGTAGAAGAAAAACGAGAGAAAAACATGTCTAAACCAGTTAAACCAATGTCTATGAAATCTCGAGAGGACGTTCTAAGTAAATATCATCCGGATTATATGAAAGGAACAAAAAGAGAACTTAAAGTTGGTATTGATAAGGGAACAAATTTGTATAATGGTATAGTGGATCTTCTTGAAGCAAAACCTGTTCTTGATCCAAAAGATGTTGATCTAAGTAAGATTGATTATGATGTGGATTTGCTTATTATTGGTGGTGGCGGTGCTGGTACTGTTGCTGCCTTGTTTGCCTATGAGTCTGGCGTTCCTAAGGATAAAATATTGATTGTTACAAAACTCCGTCATGGTGATGCAAATTCGATGATGGCTCAGGGAGGAATTCAGGCTGCTGATAGACCTGAGGATAGTCCTGCATTGCATTATCTTGACATCTATGGTGGAGGGCATTTCACTAATAAACCTGAGCTTGCAAGATCACTCGCACTGGATGCCCCAGGAATAATCAGTTGGCATGAAGAACTTGGAGTGATGTATGACCGACACGAGGATGGCGAATTCCAAGAATTATCTGGAGGTGGAACTTGCCGCAATCGTATGCATAGCTGTAAGGATTATTCTGGTATGGAACTTATGAGAAACATAAGAGACAAAGCACGAAACCTGGAGATCCCTGTTTTAGAGTTTTGTCCAATGGCTGAATTACTAATGGATGATAAGGGCCAATTAGCGGGTGGCGTTGCCTTCAACCTAGAAACATTTGAGTATTATGTTATTCGTGCTAAAGCCACGATTCTGGCTACCGGTGGCAGTGGTCGACTTCATCTTGCAAATTACCCTACAACGAATCATTACGGAGCTACTGGTGATGGTCTCATTATGGCGTATCATATAGGAGCCAATCTTCTTGATTTAGACACTATCCAGATACATCCAACAGGGGATGCTTATCCTGAACCACTGGTTGGAATACTATCAACAGAGAAAATTAGAGGGCTTGGCGCTATACCTTTGAACAAGAATGGAGATCCATTTGTATTCCCATTAGAGCCACGTGATGTTGAATCAGCA
Organism: Thermoplasmatota archaeon; assembly: GCA_030601705.1. Lineage (GTDB taxonomy): Archaea > Thermoplasmatota > E2 > DHVEG-1 > DHVEG-1 > JAGLML01. The sequence continues at coordinate 3,952 of JAUWBM010000086.1, read as the reverse complement.
ATGTTTATCCAGGAATGCAAACAAGGTAAAGGCATTGTAACGCCCACGGGGATGCCTGGAGTTTGGCTTGACTCACCGATGATTGACATTATTCATGGAGAAGGGACCACAGAGACAAAACTTGCTGGAGAGGTAAGGAAGTTCAAACGGTTTGGAATCGATATGGCAAAACATCCAATACTTGTTTACCCAACCTTGCATTATCAGAACGGCGGGGTGGAGATCAATGAAAAAACTGAAACCAAAATACCTGGATTGTTTGCCGCTGGTGAAGTTTCTGGTGGTGTGCACGGTAAAAACCGCCTGATGGGAAATTCTCTCCTTGATTTTAACGTATTTGGCAGACGTTCAGGAATTTACGCTGCAAAATATGTTAAAAAAGCTAAAATTGGGAAACTCACGCTGAATCATCTTGATAAATATAACAAAATGCTGGAGCAGGCAAAAATTAAACCTGCAAAATCAGCCCCAATTATTCTTCCTGAATATAGAGGAGAGATGGCAATTTCGAGAGCATTAGATATATTCTGAATGGTGTAGTAATGATAGAATTTAAAGACGACTGGTGCAAGGGCTGTAACATCTGTATAGACCGATGTCCAGTGGATGCACTTGAGGAATCCGACCGGCTAAATAAAAAAGGTGTTCGTCCTCCACAGTTGAAAAAAGATAACAAATGCAATTATTGCAGACTCTGTGAGCTCATATGCCCAGATCTTGCAATAACTGTTATTCCCGAAGAAATTAAAAAAGAGGATAAAAAAACCCTTCTAAGTCCAATAGGGGGAAAAATAAAATGAAATGCGAAAGAGATCCTAAACGGATAAGAGAAGTTTTAGGGAAAAAAGTACAATTCATATTAGGAGATATGGCCTGTGTCTATGGTGGGCTTCTTGCAGGAGTCTCATTTTTTGGAGGATATCCAATAACTCCTGCTTCAGAAGTTGCAGAAGGAATGGCACGAATGCTCCCTAGAGTAGGAGGCACATATATCCAGATGGAAGATGAGATAGGAAGCATCGCTGCTGTTATAGGAGCAACATGGGGTGGAGCAAAATCCATGACTGCCACTTCAGGTCCTGGGTTCTCGCTCATGATGGAGAACTATGGTTTTGCGGTTATGACTGAGACGCCATGTGTAATAGTCAATGTTCAACGAACTGGTCCATCAACAGGACAGCCAACACTTGGAGCACAAGGTGATATGATGCAGGTACGATGGGGAACCCATGGAGATTTTGAAGCACTTGCTCTTGCACCAAGTACTGTACAAGAATGTATAGATTTCACGGTAGAGGCATTCAACCTCTCTGAGAAATATCGTAACCCTGCTTGTGTTATGACTGATGGAGAAGTAGGTCATCTTAGGGAACGTATTATTATACCTGATGAGAAAGATTTAAAATTAATCAATAGGGTCACTGCGACTATAGATAAGAAAAAATACATACCCTTTACAAACTCACAAACAAGAAAAAACTGTAAGGTTCCAGATTTTGCAACTTTTGGTACAGGCTATCGAACGTATGTAACGGGTCTTACCCATAACGAAAAAGGTTTTCCAGCAACAGATAAACAACCAGATCATGAACGACTTGTGAAAAGAATTACAGAAAAAATCACAGATGATGCTGATAAACTTGTAATGGTTGAGAAAATAAACCTTGATGATGCAGATATTGCATTTGTAACATATGGAGCTACTGCAAGACCTGCAGAATCTGCAATGGAAATAGCTAGGAAGGAGGGTAAAAAAGTTGGATTACTTCGTCTTAAACTCGTATGGCCATTCCCTGATAAACTAATAACAAAACTTGCGAAAGATGTAGATAAAATTATCGTTCCAGAGATGAATCTCGGACAAATAGTCCACCCGGTTAAAGAAGTTGCTTGCAAACATTGTGAAGTTATCTCTGCACCAAAGATTGGCGGTGAGATGCATCTTCCGATGGAATTATACAAATATTTGGAGGGGAAATAAATGGTGGAAATTAAAACAGCTGATGAGTTAAATAAAAAATTTCTCCGTGAAGGCATGTGGCCTACGATATTTTGTAATGGTTGTGGTCATGGTGTTGTTTTAGAATATACTTTCTGGGCATTGGAGGAACTGGGATGGGATATGGATAATGTCATATTCGCTTCAGGGATCGGTTGTTCTTCAAGGTTACCGGGATATATCAACGCTGATGGTTTACATACCACGCATGGACGAGCGATTGCATTTGCTACAGGAATCAAGGCAGCTAATCCTGATTTTAACGTTATTGTTTTTACTGGAGATGGTGACTGTTCAGGTATAGGTGGTAATCATTTCATCCATGCAGCTCGACGTAATATTGACATTACTGTAATAATGATTAATAATTTTATATATGGAATGACTGGTGGACAGCTTGCTCCAACAGCCCCATTAGGAAGTATTGCTACGACAGCCCCATATGGAAATATCGAGCATCCATTTGACATAAGTAATCTTGCTTGTGCACTTGGTGCAAATTATGTTGCACGATGGGGTGTTTCTCACCCGTATCAGCCTATTAAATCATTGAAAGAGGGTCTTCAAAAGAAGGGTTTTTCTTTGTTAGAATTTTTAGCGCCCTGTCCAACAGCATATGGCAGACGTAATAAATTAGGAGATATCAAAAAACACTGGGCTTGGTATGACAATAATACAATCCTTAAAGAGGATTATGAAAAGATAATGAAATATGGAACTGAGGAAGAAAAAGCACAGGTAAAGGATAAGATGCAACTAGGAGTTTTTCAAGATATACAAAAATCCGGGTTTTTTGAATCATATGAAAAACTTGTGAACAGATTAAAAGAGAAAGAAACAAAAACCAAGGGGGCGAAGAAATGAAAAAAGAAATAAGAATTTGTGGCTTCGGAGGTCAAGGAGTAATCCTTTCTGGTTTTATTATTGGAAAAGCCGCGTCAGTATTTATGGATTATAACGCAGTTCAGAGCCAGTCATATGGTCCTGAGGCACGAGGTGGAGCAGCTAGATCTGAGATTATTATTTCTGATGAAAAAATTGGATACCCTCGACCTACTGGTGTTGATATTCTTTTAGCAATGTCACAGGAATCATTTGATACATATCGAAAGGATGTCAGTAAAGACACAATTATTGTTGTTGATCCTGATCTTGTTAAAAAACATGATATCGGTCAACCGGTGCACAAAGTTCATGCTCAGCAGATTGCTGAGAGTCTTGGTAACAAAATTGTAACTAACATTGTCATGGTTGGAGCATTCACTAGTATTTTTGGACTATTAAAAACTGAGGCCGTAAAAGAATCAGTTATAGATAGTGTCCCGAAGAAGTTTACAGATCTAAATATTAAAGCATTTGAAAAGGGACTTGAGGCAGGGAAGAATGCCGTTAAAGAGCTACAATAAAAAAATAGATCATGATTTGGGAATACCCCTTCAGGATGATTATTTTTTAGATGATCCTGAGATAATTATTGAAAATAAATCAATGCCTCAATTGGAAAGCACAGTACGTATTGTTACTACGAGAGCAGAACAAGGAAAAAAACGTGTCATCGATGCAGATGTCTTAATTGTCGGGGCAGGTATCTCGGGGATGCAAGCAGCCCTTGATACAGCTGATAAAGGTTACAAAGTAATTATCATCGATAAAACTTCAACAATTGGCGGGTCAATGGTAAAACTTGATAAAACATTTCCAACAAATGATTGCTCGATTTGTACTGCTGCACCAAAAATGGTTGAGCTTTCACGTCATCCCAACATTGAACTCATTACATATGCTGATATTAATTCGCTGGATGGCAAGCCCGGTGATTTCAAAGCAAATATTTGGCGGAAAAGCAAGTATGTTGATCCTGATAAATGCACTGGTTGTGATGACTGTGCAGAAGTCTGCCCGGTTGACGTGGTAAGTTCTTTTGATGAAAAGATTTCAACACGTAAAGCAATT
>JAUWBM010000167.1 GCA_030601705.1 Thermoplasmatota archaeon | reverse complement strand
GTATAGCCACAAGATGAACATTTTAATTTAACCCTATACTTTCTTAAATTCTCTGAAAGCAACAATGTATCAACAACACCCATCTCTAATGCTTTTCTAACCTGCTGCTCACCATAAACTGCAAGACTCCCCTCAGTTTTTTTTATCTCTTTAAGAAGACGTTTCATAACAGCTTTTTCCTGAGAGATCTTCAGATTAGACATTGTCTCTGATGCTGCAGAAACCAGCTCCTTCAAACCATATTCATCTGTATAACCAGTATCAAAAAGATCGATAACCTTATTTTGAATTTCATAGTGCAAATAACCTTCATCAATAAAATACTGTTTTGTCGGACCAGAGCCACCGACAAAAATACCTTTTAGATTCTTTTCTCCAAGAAAAATATTACTGACCTTCTCACCACACTTAACAAACCACTCGTGAGCTGCAATCTCAGTCTGCCTCTCAAATCTCCGCTGAGACTGGCCACCGCGTCCATGCTTACCGGGAACTCGGGAAGTCATATAATCAATTAACTCGGTTCTATATCCCCGCAACATACCGATGGTACATTCTCTTCTATCAAGCAAAAGAAGACCATATATATCTCTCTCAGCAAGCATTTTCTCCAAAGGCTCCACATAAAAAGAAGAATCACAACGATAAAGAAACGTGGTAATAGGCATAGGCGGCTCTATAACATAGGCCGCCATCTCAGTCTGATCACTACCAACACTCTTATGACCCACAAAGAAAATAACACCCTTCTCAGGCGGCCGCTTAAAATATTTCAGCCTACTCATTATAGACTCTATCGCAGAAAGCACGTTTTTACGAGTGGTTTTTGATTTAATATTCTGAGACTGAGACAACTCATTCTTTAGATAGGAGTTAACATCAAAAATCTGTTTACTAGGTGGAACGTACAATGAAATAAGTTCCGTATGTTTACCTTTACAATTTTTAAGTTCCTCAATTTTCCGCTTAAGATCATATTTCTGCCGCTGTGTCATTGTCATTTCGGCCATTACATTTTCACCTTTTCAAACACCATTTCCCTATTGTTTCTCCTTGTTTCTCATTCAACTGATTAATTCTTAATAAATCCATATAAAATATAAACTTTATCTGAACGTTACAATGTCACTATTTCTCCGTTATTTGGAGTATAAATCTCTGCAAAATCCTTTAAAGGTTCTACAAGAGCCTCTCTGTTATCGCTATGAAAAAGCACAATCTTTTCAGGATTACATTGTTTTGCAAACTTTATCAATTCACTGTGTCCTGCATGAGCGGAAAAATCAAAATATCCCACTTCACATTCTATATTTTCAGTGACACCATGAAAATTAAGTTTTCTGTTATCGCGCAAAAGTTTAGCATTTGTACCTTCAATTTGATAGCCGGTTAGTAGAACGGCACTTTTTGGATCGTTTTTTAAATGTTTCATATACCATAATACAGGTCCACCATCCATCATACCACTAGATGTTAGTATTACCTCTGATTTTAATGCAAGTTTTCTCCCATGATCTGAATGGACAAAATTTACCTTGTTTACAGCTTTTTTGAGTTCTTCTGCAGATCTGAGAGAACTCGGATATTCTAAAAAAATCTTAGAAACTTTTCTACCCATGCCGTCAAACCAAACATTGTACCCTGAGTTTTTCAATACAAGAGCAACTTCCTGAGATCTTGCAACAGCAAAAGTAGGTACTACCGCTATACCGCCCCGGCTTACAACCTCATCAACTTTATCTAAAAACTGTTTCTCAAGTTCTTCTCTCTTAGGATGCTCCCGTCCAGCATACGTACCCTCTAAAAATAAAATATCGCATGACACTGGTTTTGCCCCTTTCACGAGTCTCGTATCAATAATATTCATATCACCGGTAAACAGAATTTTTTTAGAACCTACTAATTCAAACATGAGTGAACCTGGAATATGTCCTGCAGAATGAAAACGAACTTCATTGTTTTCTCCTATCTCTTTTTTTTGTGACGGCGCTACCTCCACAAAACTATGCTCAGCCTCTTTTACATCAGCCTGGTCAAAAGGGAGGGAATATCCATCCATTTTCGCAATTTTAACCGAGTCTCTGAACAACAATTTGCTAATTTTATTTGTAAGTTCAGTCGCCAGAACAGCACTGTTCTCTCTAGAGCATAGCCAGGGGATCATTCCAGAATGATCAAGATGAGCATGCGTCAATAACGTTAAATCAACAGGTGGAGGTGGAAGAGGATATGTAGGTGGTTTACCGGGAGATATACCATACTCAAAAAGAATACGCATTCCATCTGTCTCTAGCGTCATCGCTAAACTACCTACTTCGTTGCTACCGCCGAGAAATTGAATTTTTATACCATTATCCATTTTAAATCAGACCGTTAAGAAAGAAAGAGGTTGATTAATGTTTGGTTTACTTATTTTTTGGTTTTACAATAAGCGTTGTTTCATCTTTATTAACAATAACTACTTTTGTATTAGGCTCAATCGTGGTATCGGATTTAGCCTGCCAGTATTCTCCCTTAAAACGAACATATCCTGGTTTATCAGGTGTTATCCGGTCAATTGTCTTAGCTTTTTCTCCAATAAATGTGCCAACCGCTGTCTTTTTTTTTCTGATCTTCAATACTTTATACAATATAAAAGCAAAAAATATAGCGAAGAGCGCGACTACTACCAGCAAGATTATCATTATCTCATTCATATAATCCATAGATATCAACCAGCCTCTAGTTGAATAAGTTGGTATTAGAAATATTGATCCGATTATTAAACATATAATCCCACCTATGCCTATTACGCCAAAGCCAGGCGTGGCAAATATTTCTATGATAAGTAATAAGCATCCAATTATTATAAAGATTATGCTCAATGTCGGAATACCAAATCCTGATCCAATTAATGAAAGAAGGATAGCTATAACGCCGAACACTTCTGCACCATACCCTGGTGATGATATTCCAAATATCAAGGCAAAAATGCCCAGCATCAATAACAGGGATGTAATCACTGGGTTTGATATAAGTTTGAGAATTTGGATTTTAAACGATGGGAAATACTTAAGTTGTTCAGCATCTTTTGTATGTAATGTAACGTTTCCAGCAGATGTAGTAACAATAGTACCATCAATATCATCTAGGAGTTGATCAACAGAAGATGAAACAAATTCGATAACACCCATCTGCTCTGCCTGAACATCATTCAAATTGAGATTCTCCGTGATAAACTTTGCTGCTGCTGTCTCGTTTCTACCGTACATAGCCGCCCGTTCTTTGATCCACGCTACTAGGAAATTAATGGTTTTATTATCAGTAATCAACTTCCTGCCCTCAAGGCCAATTTCAACAGGTTGCGCAGAACCAATAATGGTATTATCTGCCATAGCAGCGACGTGTGTACTCAATAAAATAAATGTCCCAGCAGAAGCAGCCTTAGCACCCTTCGGATAAACATACCCAATAAAGGGAATAACGCTGCTTTTAATCAAATCCGCTATTTCAAATGTTTCCGCTATGCCCCCACCAGGAGTATCTAAAAGTAGTATGATTGCTTCTGAGCCTTCGATCTCTGCTTTCTGCATACTTTCTTTTAAGATTTCAACGGTTGATTGATCTATGGTGTCCTTTATTTCTACAAGAAGCACATTTGAATTTTGGGCATATACACTAAAAGAAAGAGAAGAAAAAATAAAAATAAAAACGAAGAAAATAAGAGAGAGATTTAGCTTCATTCTACTACTTTTTTGTTAACCGCTTTTGCTATCCCAACGACTGTTCCCATTTCTCCAGCTGGAACAATTATTAGGTTTTTCTCTCTTGCAATTTCTGTTAGTGTCTGCAGCTCTCGGAGTCGTAGTGCAGTTGGTGTTTTTTCATAGAGTTTCGCAGCATCTGTCATTTTCTTTGACGCTTGAAATTCCCCTTCAGCTATAATGATTCTTGAACGTTTTTCTCGTTCTGCTTCTGCCTGTTTTGCAATGGCTCTCATCATTTCATCAGGAAGGGCCACATCTCTAATTGTTACTGCAGATACTTTGATACCCCATGGGTCTGTACCTTGATCAATAATTGTCTGAAGGCTTTTGTTGAGTTCATCTCTTTTTGACAAGAGTTCATCGAGGCTTTGTGTTCCTA
>JAUWBM010000093.1 GCA_030601705.1 Thermoplasmatota archaeon | reverse complement strand
TAACTATTTTATCACTTACATGATATGTAGAAGTAGGAGATCTTAATATAAAATATGAGGTAACTGTTGTTGGAGCGGGGCCTGCCGGTTCAACTGCTGCAAAATTTCTTTCTGAAAAAGGTTTTAAAGTACTCCTTATTGATAAAAGTAAGTTTCCACGCGATAAATCATGTGGAGGCGGCCTACCTCTAAGAGTTTTAAATAGATTTAAATACGTGAAAGATAAAGGTTTGATTGAATCTTATTCATTTGGTGGTTTCGCACATCCGCCTTCCTTAAAATATAAAGTGGAAGTACAAAAAAATGAGCCTATTGTTGCAATGATCCTCAGGAAAAAATTTGATTATGGATTAGTGAAACTGGCTATCGATAGTGGAGCCACTTTTATGGATGAAAAATCTGCTGAAGATATTAAAATACTAAAAGACAAGGCAAGGATTCTACTGAATGATGGAACTAATATCGAATCGCAAATAGTTATTGGTGCCGATGGAGTCTGGAGCACTATCGCAAAGAAATCTGGATTAGGTCAAAGCCGTAAAAATGTTGGTATGTGTCTTTTCCAAGAATATCCTATGCTCAATAAAACTCTAGATAGATTCTTCGGTGAAAAAAGACTCTGTCATATTCACATGAATTTACAAGGAATTGCTGGTTATGGATGGGCATTTCCAAAGAAAGAGCATTTAAACATCGGTATCTGCGAATTTAAACCAGTGATAAATCAATCAAGAAGTAAGACAAATTTAAAGGAAATCTATGAAAATTATATTAATATTCTTAAGGTGGGTAAAATAATACCTGATGATCTTAAGATGGGGAGGGTAAAAGGAGGGGTGCTACCGGTTTTTCCACTTGAGAAAACCTATGCTGATAGAATTATTCTTTGTGGGGATGCCGGTGGATTTATAAATCCAGTTAGTGGTGAAGGTATTTATTATGCTATGTCCTCTGGCGAAATCGCTGCAAATGTTACTGCTGAAGCCTTAGAAACTGGTGAAACCAGTGAGAGATTTTTATCTCGGTATCAGAAAATTTGGAAAAACGATTTCGGCAAGGACATTAAACTACTTTTACGTTCCACTAAACAACGGACAAAAGGAACAGAAAAATTTGTTAAACTTGCAAGTAGAGATAAAAAACTTGCAGATATGGCACTGGGTATATTACACGGAGAGTTAAGTATCTATGAGTACAGGCGGAAACTAATAAGCCGCTATCTTTATGTCAATTTTAAGGAGATATTTAGTAAAATTAAATAGATTTGCTATTAGAACGTATTTTTTATTCCGAAAAACAGACTTTTACTTTGATATAGTCTGATTTCATATCGTCTTATTCTCCCCCAACCTGCCCTGGTGAATTGGCGGGTGTCGGGTGGTAAAAACACGGTGTTGAACAGGGGATGGTGAATATAAGGGTGGTTTTATTTCATTGCATTATTTATCTACAATCCATTCTCTTGCTTCGTCCATATCGTCAAAAAATCCATGTTGTAAATTCCATTCATTCATTATTTCAGACATTTCTATAGCTATCTCCTGATAATATTTCCTTTTCTCCTTATTTCTACCTGTTACAACTGCAAATACACGAGCACCGATAGATGCGAGAAACGGCAAACAGAAATTTTTCAAATATTCCCTTGTGGCATCATGCACAAAATCCAATTTAGATACATCACAAATCACCCTATTAAACATTTTACCCTTAATTTGAAAAGCCAATTTATTCAGAATCTCCTTATCAGTATTTGCATCAGGTGAAAGTTTATTTCTTATATATTCTATACAATGGTCAATATCGCTTTTTCTTAACTCTAGAAATTCATCCTGATATATGATTTCCATTTCGTATCCCCTCTTAAGCTATTTTTCCATAACAAATAATTCCAATGTAATTTATTAACATTGCTAAACTCAGTCTGAGATAAAATCATTGTTACGAACTATCAAAATTAAAACAGGACAGTAATATATATTATTTCATTTAAAAAACCTATATTCTTTTAAAACGCTTGATATGTATGGTTTTTATAGTTATTCACTAAACGAAACTTATAAGATAATCTTTTTAATTCGGGAAATGAGGTTCTGATTTATGCCAAGGGTACACAAATCTAGTTTTGTTGCAAAGAGCGCTGTAATTATTGGAGATGTCACAATTGGTGAAAATTGCGGTGTTTATCCTCACGCAGTTATTCGTGGCGATGAGAATTCTATAGAAATTGGGGATGGATCAAACGTTCAAGATTGTTGTGTAATACACGTAGATGAAGATCATTGTGTGAAGATAGGTAAGAATGTTTCTATTGGACATTCAGCGATGATACATGGGGCTATTATTGGTGACGAGTGTTTAATAGGCATCCATGCTACCGTGTTAAATGGAGCAAAAATTGGATCTGGTTCAATCATTGGTGCTAGTGCTTTGGTAACTACTAATATGATGGTTCCAGAGCATAGTTTAGTGCTGGGTGTACCCGGGAAGATCGTTAAACAAGATGAAAGTTTTCCCGAAGAAATTCGAAAGAATGCCGAAGCATATAAGAGACTATCTCAAAAGCATAGACAAGGTACATTTACGGTTTATAAAAACGAATAAGTAATTTCAGTATTTTAAAGGTTCATCTGCTTTGGCTGCTAGATAAATCTGATAGTTGTTAACAGTTTCAATAAAATCGTCGATCTCAATGGTTATTTTTCCTTAGATATATGAGTGTTAAGAGAGAAGAGAGTTGTAGAGAATTATCCCATCTATCCCAGAAAAGAAAAATTCGCCAACATATAGTATATTTGAGGGAGAAATAAAATAACACAAAAATGTTCGGAGATAAATGGAGAAGTTTAAAAGCGAGGATAAATTTTCTCCAATACCCTCGTGATGTTTCCAGTTATTTCCTCGTCTTTTTCCCTCAATTTTTAATAAACTGATTTATTTATAGAGACTACATCTGTTGATGTTTTGGTCAAAATTCATTCAAAAGCTTAACATGTAAGGTGAAACGCTGCAACTACCTTCTTTCTCTCCTTCAATTCATTATAAATTTTGCCCGCCTCTTTTGTTTCTTCAGATATCAACTCTATCCCTTTCGCCTCTAAAAATTGCTTTGTTTCATCTAAAATTTTCATTAAGCCATATGCTCCAGTCCCCACAATCAAAATCTCTGGATTATACTGAATTACATCTCTTAAATCTTCTTTCTGAAGTAAATGCCCACTCTTTCTCCACCAACTATCATCCACCTTATCTGGATATAAGATTACGTCCGATGTATATGTCTTTCCATCGATTACCATTCTTCCGAAAGAGTATGAATCTATCAAAACTACCCTCAATCCTTTCCTAAATACAACTTCATAACCGTTATTCCACCTATTGAGAGACGGTTATTGATTTATTCATCTCCATGTTTTTATAGATTTGGTAAAGAATACAGTTTTCTTCACCAGGACATACAACATCGGGAGGAGTTAAACGACATCCAGGTGAATCACGATGTCTGATTTTTGATTTAAAATTACATTTTGGAGATTGTTTACAACAACTAATATTTTAACTCTCAATAGATAAGAACTAAGATTTTGAATTTTTGCCCACAGATAAAATGCTTAGATTTGTAACAATTTTTTCATTATTTCATAGTTTTTTGTAATATTTGTTTTTTAGTTTTTAACCCATCTTTCGTGTTAATGGTTGTCAGCTTGCAAAATACTGCAATATCACTACGATCGTTATAACTACAGCCATGAACATGAAATAGCATATCAGCCAATTCAACCGCAATCTCATTATGATAGGAATACCTTATTGCTTTATAATCCTACTTTTCTACCATTAATATCCATTATTTACTTTTAAAAATATTATCCTATTCTTCTTATAATTCCATAACGACTGTTTCTTTAAAAACATACCTTAATCCACATATCGTGATAATGGTTGACAAAAGGAAAAAGAAAGAAGAGATTATTAAAATTTTATGCGGTTTCTATTAGAGTTTTAACCTTGTAGACAGCTAGTATCTCATGAGAATTGCATATATATGCCCTACCTAATTTAATAATCTTAATAACCACATATCGTGTTAATAGTTATCTTTTAATCTTACTGTAGGTTTCTTCTTTTTCTTTTTCTTGCAGGTGCATTATGTTCACGTTTTTTCTTCTTGTTTTTTCACGTCGTTTCTATATGCTTGTACTGTTGGTCTTATATGTATTTTCCAATCATATTTGATTTTGTCCTGTTTTCGTTTTGTGCGATTTCTACTAATTTTTCTTCAACTTCTACAGGTAATGTGATGGGGGGCAATTCAGTGATTATGCACGGAAATTACAATTTCTTTGATAATCTACTAGTAAACTTTATATATTCAGCATGACATATATACTATTGGTAGAATTTTATGACTGAGAAACGAACTCCTGTAAAGCAACGGTCCATCTATGTTTATGTGCCTACGAATGAGATGGCTGATAGGTGGAAACGTTTGGCGAAAAAGTCGGGTCTCTCTATATCCCAGTACGTTCTAAATATCGTAGAGAACCGTATTGGAGATGAGAGTATGGCTGCCTCCCAAGGGGACTTGGACAAGCGGTTAGGTGAGCTGGAGGGGCAAAACAGTCAGTTGAGAGGTGAAAACCTTGCTCTCTCTAAGCGGGTTAAGATGTTGGATATATTGACTGACCGATATGAAGAGGATCTTAAGAATTTGAAAAAACGTCAGTTTCAGGATGAAAGTTCTTTTGAAGGTGTCAGGGAGTATGAACCTAAGCTCATCAAACTCCTAAAAGAAAGAGATGTTGTTAAGGAGCACGAGTTACTAGATCTTTTGCACGTTGACAATAGTGATGCTGCATCGATACGATCGATAAATCAGCAGTTGGACAATCTCTTCAGTTATGGGCTTGTTAAGAGAAGTAAGGGGGGTCTTATATGGATAAGGTAAGTGATGACTATGTTATACAGAGATTTGTTAAGCACTGTGTACGTCAGGGGAGGTCGGAGAATACTATTACGATATATACCAATGCAGTTAAGGTTTTCAGGCGGTTCCTTAACAGTAAGAGCCGACATCTTGTAGATGTGGATGGAATGGAAAATAAAGATCTGTTGGAGGCGTTTATGGACCATTTAAGGGATAACGGAGTGCGTTCGTTTTCTCGTTTTAACGTGTGTTTTTCCGCTTTGAACCATCTGTATGGCTATCTAGAATATGACGGGGTCATCAAGCAGAATATTGTTCTCACTGTTAGAAAGATGAATCTTAAATCGTACAAAAAGGGGGCTGCTCCTTCGAAACGGAAGATTATAGACGTGGAGAAGATGTCGCGTTTTCTGAACAGCATTATTAATCTAGAGGATAAAACTATTTGCACGGTGCTTGTTAAAACTGGATTGAGACGCGATGAGTTGTCGAGCCTTGATGTCAATGAAATAAGTTTTGAAGACAACTCCATTACACTAAAAGATGGCAGATTCTATAAGCGCACGAATCTAAAACTGTATTTTGATGAGGAGACCGAGCGTCTTTTGAAACGATGGTTGGCAAGGCGTAAGATGATAGCAAAGCCCGGGGAAACTGCCTTGTTTGTAACTGAATCTGGTCACCAGTTGATGACCGCTGGTATCGCCTATCGTATAACAAAATGGACGGCACAGTTTGGGATCCATGACAAGGATTCAAAGAGGATAGAGGATCATTTTACAGCTCACAACTTCCGGCATTGTTTTACAACGTATCTCCGCCAGGCGGGGATGACCAGGGAGTACATCGGAGAGCTCAGAGGAGACAAGCCGAGGGAGGTGTTTGATATCTACTACCACATCGACCATAGGGACCTTCGGAAGAGTTATCTTAGCTCTATACCAAAATTCAACGTATACTAGTCATCTATTTTGTTCTGCTTGTTGATCAATGATACTTAAGTGCCGATTGGATCAACAATGTCCAATAGTCCTGTATGACGGGAGAGATATTACGTGGCAATCAACAAAGGGATTTCTAAAAACTCCTTTATCAAGTATGGCAGATGTCCATTTCGACAATGCTAACAAAAAAGATTAATTTGAGGGCGAAAGGATATAATCTTTTGTACAATCTCTTTTAGATTCCGTTTCCATAACTCTATTTTTCGCCAATTGGAAATATTCTTCATTTAATTCAATACCAATATAATGCCTCTGGAGTTCAATACAAGCCATAGCTGTGGTACCGGAGCCGATAAATGGATCAAGAAATAGGATTCAGCATTAATTACTTTAAGAATACCTTTACAGTGTTAAAGTGAATTTGTACAGTGTCTTCAAGTTTATACGCATAGCCTCCTCCAAGGGTTAAGCCTAAAGGAATATCCTGCTTTATCGCTATATCTCTAATGAATTCGTCTCTCCGCTGTAGCCCCTCTATGCTTAAGTTCAAATTTCCTAGTCTATCCTCTTTATAAGGATCTGCCCCAGCCTGATACAAAATAAATTCAGGTTTAAAATTATCCAAGATCTGGAGAACGTTTGATTCAAGTGAGTTTAAATACTTCTCATCGGAAATCCCAGCCTCTAAGCCTATGTCTAAGTCTGATTTAGACTTTGCTAAAGGATATAAATGTTGCTGATGAATCGAAAAAGTAAATACGTTTGGGTCATTCCTAAAAATGTAAGCATTACCATTACCTTGATGCAAATCACAGTCTACAATCAGAACCCTCTGTATTCCTGCAGTTTGTAACTTTCTTACAGCACAGGCCATATCATTCAAAACACAAAAACCTTCCCCATGGTCTGGGAAAGCATGATGCCAGCCTCCACCCAGATGTATTCCAACCATATTTTCTAAAGCTAGCTTGCAGGCCAACTCTGTGCCTTCACAATGAATTAAAGCCGCTTCTACTACATCCTTTGAAATAGGCATCTCTAATGTAAAAATCTCAACGCTTGAGAGCTTAAGATTTTTCAGTTTTCTTAGGTAATCTGCTTGATGAACAAGAAGCACGTTCTCAGCAGAAGCAGCTTTTGGGGAAATAAAATCTCTTGCTTTTGCCACGCCCTCTGAAAGAAGTTTTTCTTTTAGCAGCCTATATTTCGAAGTGTTAAATGGATGTTCTCCTAAGTCAATTTCATATTTATCAGAATATACTAGTTTGCGCATGTGATATTCATCTTTCCAAGCTCATTTTTCTCTCTCTTATTTATATTACAATCCTACTTCCCTTTCTTCTTAACGATGTTTTCTTTCCTTCTGAATTTCCCACCGCATCGACTGCAAATAATCGTGAAAGATCTAGATTTCGTTCTGAAGCAATGGCCGCAATGTGGACACTCTACCTTCTGGCGATTTGTCTGCGATATGTTCCTCTACCTCTCTTCTTTCTTGCTATCCAGTTTTTAATATGGATCGTCCCCCAGTAGACTAGTATTCCTAAGATTACCACGGAGAAAGAGATCCATAGAAAAATATAGAGTGGCCGGAGGAGAAGACCGTAACTTGTCGATGACATTAATAGGGTGCCTACTGTGATCCACAGAGTTGCTCCAATGATTACTATGACCAGGTTTTTTAAGAATCTGTTTATCCTCTTTATCTTAACCATCTACCATCGGCTGTTTTATCTTTTGCATCTTAACATGGCTTTTTATACTTTCCTTCTCCTATATAAAAGTGTAAAATAATTAAAAAATGGTGAGGTAGATGTTTCCCTTATTTTATCATTCTTATTCATCAGATAGAAACTGGATGTCATCAATTGGTATGTTTGTAGAACCAGATTCTTCAACAACAATAATCTTATGTTCTCCAATGTCGTCGAGTATTCCTGTTGCTTTTATCAGCACCCCGTCACTGTTTACATAACCTACTGTTACGCTTTTATTTTTATATTTATTTAGGGTGCTTAATTTTACCATTTTTATCACCTAGTTTTTACTCTCCTTCATACCTCATTTCCCTATCTAAGGAGTAATGCCTCTATGTCTATGTTCTTTACTCTGTATAGATAAAATAGATATAAATTTCCTCTACCTATTAATCCACCGTATGATCCGTCAGAAAACAATTCAACATCTGTTCTCCCTCTGCTTTCCCCCATTTTTTCTGCATACTCTTTTGTCTCTCTCCAAACATGGTTTATTTCCTCTGTGTTACCTATGAGTGTATCATTTTTTGCAATTAATGGTTGTAATATGTCCTCCCCAAATTCTGCATATTCATCCATTAGCATGGTCGTAGTAGAGCATTTCTCTTGTCCAACATAACCAATTATCCTCCTATCACGAATTTCTATATCAAAGGGGTAAGTCCTACATAGTATTGGTTTAACCCTGTGTATTAAGCATTTCTTGTCTCTAAAGAAAGGGCAGGGCATACGCAATCCTAATTCGTCATTAGATAATTTTATAACATATTTTTTTATAAACGTCGATGGGCTTATCCTTAAATATTTAGAAATATCCTGTATGTCTCTCTCGTGGAGAGTAATACTACTGGCTGTGGCACAACATAGGCCGCATTGTTGGCATCCATAGAAGTCCAACAACTGTGTAACAAAATGGAATGTCTCCCTACATGATTTTATATATCCTTCATCACCCATTTTTATCTCCTGACTTTAACCCTCTCTAACTCTTATCATGCTTCTTTTCAACCATGCGATACATTCCTCTTTGGTTTCAAACCCTGCCTCCGAGTACCTGTAAAAATACACATCTAAGTGCCCCGTTATCCCATCTTCCCCAGTCTCGTTCCACATCTCCAGAAGTTTTTCCCTTGTTTCCTGTTTCCTTTCTCTTTCCACTCGGTCTATTATTCTCTTTATCGTATCTTTATGCTATGGGTTTTTCCTCACATATGCCTCTATCATATCGAGTACCCAGATGGGAGTTATAATCTTAATCTATTTATACTTAGGGAACATTTGATAAAATGGGTAGTATAATAATCTCTAAAAAACCGTCCTTAAAAATCATCGCAGAAAAAAATAATGGTTTGAAACTAGATATAAATAGTATTTTAAAATTGTGATATTAATGACAATTATGAATAAACTTGAAAATATTTCGGATACAGTAAGAGAGACTTATGACTCATATCAAAAAGGCAAATCAATCCAAGAGATTGCAAAATTAAGAGGTTTGAAAGAAACAACAATATATTCTCATTTTGAAGTCCTAATATTGAATAAATTGGTTGAATTGGACGATATTATTAGTTCAATTAAAAAAGAGAAAATATTAGCCGTCTTGAGAGAAAATAATTTTACAAATTTAAAAGAGATAAAATATCAACTCGACGAATCTATCAGCTATGGAGAAATAAAGTGTGTTTTAGCATTTATAAGACCACAAACTCAATTACACCAAACCAAAAAAGCAATTAGCAAACCATCTAAGGAAAAATTGAAAGATACAAATAAGCACATTAAATTTATTCTCGAACCAGAAAATAGGAATGTATTTAAAAAATTAAAAGAGTGGCGTAGAAGCATCGCATCTAAGAAAAATATTCCCCCTTATTGTGTTTTTCATGATAGTACTTTAATTAGCATAGCAAATAAAAGACCCAAAAACAAAGAAGAATTAAAAGAAATAAATGGGGTAGGTGTAAAAAGTATAGAATCTTATGGAGAAGATATATTAAAAATCATAAACAAATATAGCCGAATTAATTCAATATCAAATCAAGAAGTAAGTGGAACTAGGACTTACGACAAAGAGGTACATGAACGGGTAGAACTTACAAAATATTTAAGGACTGAAATATTAACAGTTGGAGAACTTACAAAATATATTAAAAATATATTAGAGTCTGATAGAAGATTAACCAATTTGTGGGTAAGGGGTGAAATATCAAACCTAACACAACATGCTTCGGGTCATATATATTTTAGTTTAAAAGATAAAGAAAGTCGAATTAGATGCGTCCTGTTCAGAAGAGTAAGTAAACATCTTAATTTTAATCTTGAACACGGGATGAAAATAATTGTTAAAGGAAATATAGAAGTATATGAACCTTATGGAGAATTAGTCAGCGACATAAGTAATTGGAAGGATTAAGATTGAAATCATGCCCTGATAAGAATCCCTTAATTTTCATTTGCATTTTTTCAATGCTCTGAAAATATGTAGAATTAGTCACATTATGCCGTATAACTTTCCAACAGG
>JAUWBM010000080.1 GCA_030601705.1 Thermoplasmatota archaeon | reverse complement strand
GCTACACAATTTACCCAGGCATTTACTAAACCGGCTACGGACGTTTTAGGCCCAATAATAGCGGCCACCACTTGAGCTGCAGGTATTACCGCGGCGGCTGGCACCCGTCTTACCCAGCTCTTACTCTCTCTGTTTTTTAGACAAAGAAACAGATGACTCTTACGAGCCAACACTTGGGATCCCCTCATCGTGCTTTCGCACATTGTGAAGATTTCGCGCCTGCTGCGCCCCGTAGGGCCCGATATCGTGTCTCAGATATCGTCTCCGGGCTATTGCTCTCACAACCCGTATCCGTCGTAGGCTAGTCAGGTCTTTACCCTGACTACTACCTGATAGTCCGCAGACTCGTCCTTAGGCGCCGGAACTTTCAACCTAGGTGCATTCCAGCATCCTAGACCTATGGAGTATTATTCTCAGTTTCCCGAGAGTATCCTCCACCTAAGGGTAGATTATCCACGTGTTACTGAGCAGTCTGCCGAGGGCCGAACCCTCTCGACTCGCATGGCTTAGTCGGATCCCAATAGCAGTGGCCTCCGGCAGGATCAACCGGAATCTGGCACACTATTATTATATTGTATTGAATTGGTGGGTGAATCAAATTTCACCAACACACGTCGATCGTCAGATTCAAGAGTGCGCAAGATATCTCTAAAAGAAATCTTGATTTTCTTGAACCCCCACATCCATTATTTCCCGGAATCGAAATGGCCTATTCATAGATAGTATCAATGACATACTCTCATAGGCCGGCCGGAAAGATCCGGGTAATTAAATTTCGAGGTGAACCCTCGTATATAATAATCATATATAAAGGTTATACATATACTTTGGCATCTAAATGATTTTTTTAAAATTTGGTTATATGTTTAGTAGTATGGACTGGATGGGATTTGAACCCACGGCCTCCACCTTGCGAAGGTGGCGATCTTCCACTGATCTACCAGCCCTTAAAAAAAGAATAAGTGAGATGATTATTTGATTGTTTCTCTTTTAGCTGTACTTTACTATTCTTTTATTTTTTGCCTGCTTTAACGCTTCAACAACTGCTAGCTTCTCACCCATCATAACCTTTTCAAGTGATCCTCCGCCGGTACTTATATGCGATATTTTGTCTCTGAGGTTCATCTGCTCTATGGCTGCAACAGTATGTCCTCCACCAACAATAGAAAAGGCATTTGAATTGGCCACAAAGTTAAATATTTCTTCTGTTCCTTTTCTAAATAGCGGATTTTCAAAAACCCCGCAAGGGCCAGATAAAAAAACTGTTTTTGCGTTTTTTAAAATATCTTTGAATTTTTTTGTCGTTTTTTCACCTATGTCAAATAAATTATGTTCAGTTGGTAATTCGTTAAGATCTATCTCTTTTCTGTTTTCATTTTCTGATACTGCAAAATCTATTGGAAGATATATCTCACCTTGAAACGAGGTTAATACCTTTCTAATCTCATCGAATTGTTCTGGCTTCCCTTCCTCAGATAAAGCGAATTCATTCTTGTCTCCTAGATCATAACCTTCTGCTTTTAAAAATGCGTTTGCGGGTAGCCCAGTAAGAATAACTTTATCAGCAGTTTTGTTATGCAGAACACGTTTTATCGTTACTACAACATCAGAAAATTTTGCCCCTCCAAACAGAAATATGCAAGGTTTTTCAGGATCACTTATGATTTTTTCTAGCGTTGTTAATTCTTTTTCCATCAGTCTTCCTGCACAGGACGGTAACACTGCTGTAAAACCAATGAGAGAACATTGGGCTCTATGGGCTGCAGCAAATGCATCGTTTACAAATAGATCAGCCAAAGGATATAGATTTTGTACAAGATCTGATTGAGCATGTTCATCCGCAGATTTCTTATCTGTTTCGCCTGGAAATTTCCTGACATTATCTAAAAATAAAATCTCCCCCTGTCTGAGATTTTTTATTGCGTTTTTTGCCGTCTCACCAAAAATATCATCAACAAAATTAACTTCTTTCCCAAGCAGTTCTTGTAATGCTTTAACGTGTTTTTCTAAAGAAATAAAGTCCCAACTTCCTTGCCTTCCTTGATGAGCTAATATTATTATCTTTGCATTCTTTTCTATTAACTCTTTTATTGTTGGAAGAACAAGTTTGATCCTAGTGATATCTAGAATGTCCAGTGTGTTTTTGTCAAGCGGCATATTGAAGTCAACTCGTAATAAAACAGTTTTGTTTTTCACATCAAAATCATCCAATGTATTGTACTCTTTCATAAAGAAAACCTCCACAAAACGTTGTATCGTTAGTGTTTATTTAAATCTATAGCTCTGCTAGTAAGCGCTTATTCCGAAAAACACAATACATCTTTTGCTATACATTGACGTGCAATCATATATCACGTCATGAAATAACAAATTATTATAACCAACGAATTAACTAATTTTAAAATATAAAATTCCAGTCAATGTTTTATTGACTGAAATTCACTAGAGTTTGTTTATTCTTCACTTACTTTTCTTTTGTGCTTTCTTCTTCTCTGTCTTTCCTTCCACTTTCTGCTCTGTTAACGACGGACCTGCTCTTCTCTTTCCCTCTTCTTGTGTTTTTGCTGCTATTAAACATCCTCTTGCAACGGTATACAACGGATCCCTAGCTCGCTTTATTTTCGATATTTCAACTCGAAGCTTCGATTCTCTCAAATTCTTCTCGAACATTTCGAAAAATCCCTCGGGCAAGGCGCTTCCTCCTGCAACCACAACAGGAAATGCTACTTTTGGCGGTGTTATCTCTGCAAGCCTTTTGTTCAGATTCTGTACTATGTATGTTACTAATGCATTGTAATAAATAGTAATAGCTCCGTCTGGGCTTCCAATCTTAACTTGTTTGCTTAATTTGGAGATCTGTTCTTTTCTGTGAGTTACATGCTCCTTTGGCAACCCTGTTGATTTTGAAACTTGCTCGTCAATCCAATCCCCGCCTCTGCCAATACTGAAGGACATCAAAGGTGTACCTAAATATGCAAGTGTTACATTTGTGAGACCTGCACCCACACTAATCCCTATTCCAGTGAAGTTGTAATCCGAAAGTTCAGAATATATTACGGCTAAGCCCTCATCAATCACATGTGTATCATAATTCAGTCCCCTTGCCAATGCTTCCATAGTTTTCTTATGATACAGTACATCCATATCTGTATCTACTGGATTGGCCGGAGTTGAAATGTATAATACCTCGTTTTTAGATCTTGGCTGTCCCAAAACTCTCTCAACTATTAGTTTCATAATTGGTATTGCTTCCTTTTCCCTGGGGCTTATTATCCCATGGCTCATCGGTCTTCTTGCTTCTTTCTCGAAAATCGTAGCAAATTTAAAGGCATCCTCGCCCAATAGGGAGATTCCTTTTTCTTCTTCGATATAAAGAACCTTCGAAATATCTAACATATTTTTCGTAAGGTCGCTCGAGTCAAGATTCATAAAGGCGTTCCTCTGCTGCATAAAAACTACATCTTCTCCTTCTTTTTCCGCACAAATAATATTCATAGTTCCAATATCAAGGCCTTTTGCCATTTCACATCATCCTCCTGCTATGAGTACAAGCCTGATAGCAGTATACACCTTAAAAAAGTTTCGGATATATTTAATTTCTTTTAGCATCTTTTTTTAATTATTTTTTTGTTTCCCAAATCTTTTTAGGATTCTTTCTTTAAATCCCTCAAATAGCCTTTTCTCAACTTTCTTTTGCATCATGGTTTCGGCCAATTGCGTTGAGGCTTTATCAACCCCGATTGATCCCCATTTATCGGTTGCACCTGGGGCCATGGTTTGTTTTAAGCTTATTATTTCACTTATATCATCTTTAATTCTTGTGATAAGTCCACAAGTTTTGGGAGAATATTTTCCCAACTTTATGTCTCCCATATCATCCACTTCAAATTGTAATCCACTTGCAGTAGTTTCAATACTTTTCCTAGTTGCTTCTTCGATGTCTCTCTGTATTTCCTCATCGGTATATGTCTTCGTCAATCTTTCCTCTCTCACCATAGGTCCAGGGCTTTTTTCAATTATCCAGAGAGTTACATTTGCAAATGCATTCCCTAATAGCATCAAAAACCCTATAACATAGAGCGCAAGAACATAGCTAATAAGTGGATAATACCAGTTATGAAGATAATTTGTTGCAAGGATGAGAAGTGCAAGCGATGAAATAAAGGCACTCACCCCAACAACATAATACCCCTTTTTCGTCTGCTTTATCATCAAATTTATGCCTATCAAGATCAGTGTAATACCAGTGCCCAAGAAAAGGGCAGTATAGAGGATTTTATCGGCCTCAGATCCATAATGTATCTGGAAAATCATGACAAATGCAGATCCTAAAGCCACGAGTGCAATGCCTGCCACAAAAAACATCGAGCCAACATAGTAAATTGACAAACCTCGACGTAGCAATCCGGTTGAACTTCCTTTTCCCTCCGTTAAAGAATCTTCGTGCATCTCAGAGCCCATATTGGGAATACTTTTTTAATATAAAAGTATTTGTGATTGATATTTTTCCACATATTTTTACACTAGTTATTATCCAAAGCCTTAAAAATAGAATATTTTTCAGATGCGGACATGAGAAAGAATATAGCTTTGATAGCAGGTTTTTTATTTAAACATATAATTTATCAGATCTACAATTCTGCAGGAATAGCCCCATTCATTATCATACCACGAAAATATCTTAGCAAAATTTCCTCTTTCCCCAATAACTCTAGTGCTTAATCCATCAATAATAGCAGAATGTGGATTGCCCACTATGTCAACTGATACAAGCGGTTCTTCAGAATATTGCATTATACCCATAAGACTACCCTCAGATGCTTTTTTCAATTCTGAATTAATCTCCTCTTTGGTTACCTCTTTTTTCAAAACACAGGTGAGATCCGTTAAAGAACCATCTGGCGTAGGAACTCTCACTGCCAAACCGTCAATCTTTCCTTTTAATTCCGGTATGACAAGTGATACTGCTTTTGCAGCTCCAGTTGTAGTTGGGATGATTGAAACTGCGGCCGCTCTTGCTCGTCTTAAATCCTTATGCGGAAAATCTAAAATACGCTGATCACCGGTGTAGGAGTGGATCGTTGTCATAAATGCTTTCTCTATGCCAAATTTATCGTTTAATACTTTTACCGGTGGAGCGAGACTATTGGTTGTACAAGATGCATTTGATATAATGTTGTGCTTGTCAGAATCATAAAGATGTTCGTTTACACCTAATACTATTGTTAGATCAGGTTCTTTTGCCGGTGCAGAAATAACAACTTTCTTTGCCCCTGCTTGAAGATGTTTTGAGGCGCCCTCTCGAGTGCAAAATATACCCGTGGATTCTATTATTACATCTGTGTCTATTGTTTTCCAAGGTAATTTTGATGGGTTTATCTGTGAGAAGAATTTAATGAGTTTTCCGTTTACTTCAATTCCATTGTTTTTGGTAGTAACAACTCCATCAAATTTTCCGTAAATAGAGTCATATTTGAGAAGATGAGCAAGTATTTCGATGTTACCTAGGTCATTTACAGCAATAATTTCAAATTTCTTGCCATACTGAGAGTGCTGTAGTGCACATCTCAAGACATTTCTGCCTATTCGCCCAAAACCATTGATTGCTATTCTGATCATCCCATCCACATTTTTAAAAATAAATTAGTCTATATAAGCTTTCCGAAAAGATGAATGGAATTCGAATTTATAATTTTTAGAGTTATAAACTCCCCTGTCTCAACTTTTTCGTTAGTTATTACTGGTTTATAGTTACCTGCTCTTCCAACGAATGTATTGTTTTCTACTTTTTTTGTTAAAAGAACAGTGTATTTTTTTCCTATATGTTCTTTGTTTTTTTCCTTCGAGATCGTAGCATATAAATCAGTTAAATATTTTGAACGCTCTTTTGCTATTTTTGTAGACACGCGCCCTTTCATGGTTTTTGCTTCTGTTAGGGGACGGGCCGAATAGCGGGTAATATTCACAATATCTGGTTTTACTTTCCTTAGTAAATCTGCAGTTCGATTGAATTGTTTGTTCGTCTCAGTTGGAAAGCCAACAATAACATCTGTTGAAAGTGTTATGTCTGGATATTTTTCTCTGAATTTATCTACTATTCCTAAAAAATCTTCTACTACATATTTTCTATTCATTTTTTTTAGTATATCATTATCTCCTGATTGAACGGGCAGGTGGAGAAATTTATAGATTTTCGGATTTTCATATGCAGAAATAATACTCCCGAGGTTTTTTTGGACATTGAAAGGATTCATCATTCCTATGCGAACCCTAAAGTCATCCTTGATTTTACAAATGTTCGAGAGAAGTTTACCAAGATTATCTCCTGTATCAAGACCATATGATGCAGTATCTTGTGCTGTAATTTGAATCTCTTTGCAGCCTTGTTTGAGAGCATTGCATACATCTGATACGATTTCCCCCATAGGAAAACTTCTCAACTTTCCTCTTGCGAAATGAGTGATACAATAGGAACAGGAAAGCGTACATCCCTCAGCAATAGATATAGGTGCAAAAATACTTTTGAAATATTTCGTTGATAGCGTTTTGTTTTTTGGTATAAAATTAATTTCCTTGCCCATTATCATATCATTAATACAATGTATATACTGTGGTGGTAACAAAAAAGCATTTGGAACAATAGATTTTATTAAATCAGATTGTACTGAAGGCATGCATCCAGCAACAACTATCTTTTTGTTTGTTTTTTTAAATGCTTTTATTCGAGAAAGCATTCGCTGTTCTGTCGTTCCTATAACTGTGCATGTTAGTAAAATTAGAATATCTGCTTCCTCAATGATATTCACAATTTCGTGATTTTCTTTTTTTAAAATACCTATCATTATACTTTCATCGCATTTATTTGCAGTACAGCCATAGGTTTCTAGATATATCTTCATTAATTAAAACTGTTAAGAGTGATGATTCTATTTAACTGCTTCTGCCACTCTATCTAAAAAAAATTGCTTATGTAGATTTGACAAAAAATACCCTGCACGTGGTCCTTTCTCCTGCCCAAGTATCACTTGATATATCGTTTTAAAAGCTGTTTTTATCTGAAGGTTTTTTTCTTGTGATATTTCATAGATGGTGTCGTGTATCTCATCAGGCTCCCATTTTATATCTTGTATTTTTTCATGCATAGTAGAGAGAAATTCTTTTTGTTCTTCTGTAAAAGTTATTTTCGGCATCTTTTTTGTAACTTCGAATTTTACCATATCAGGTGCAAAAGCATCTAGCCAGTATCGTACATGTTCTGTTCTTTGTTTCAAGTATTCCTCATCTTCTTTTTTCAAATCTTTTGGAATCTGATCCGTTCGTAAAAGAATCTTTTTTACTTCATCCCAGTTTCCCCCTATTTGGATGAGTGTAACCAAGTGTCTATAAGGGAGTTGATATGGAATTGTTTTTGAAATATTATGGGGCTGAGAAAGCTCATATGTTTTTCTAAAGTCTTTCATTCCTTTTGTTTCTTTCTCTACTCCAAAATAAACTCTTTCTTCCTTATCATATTCATCTACTAGCTTAAGGAGCCCAAGACCAGAATCAAATACAATGTGTTTACTCGGCTGATTTTTCATCAGTAAAAACCTAAGTACCTCTGGAGGTGTCATCTTTAGCATTTCTTCTCCGCTTAATGCAGTACCTTTAGAGCTGTGCATTGCCCCTTTTCCTTTCAATAAGATGAATTCATAAACAAGTAATGCTGGATGGGGATATCCATAAACCTCTTCTACAATTTTTGCACCAGTATCTCTTGCCCCACCTACTGTCGCTAGATCCTTTCCACAAGGTTCAAAGGTGACGCCAAGCATTTTCCATCGTGCTGGCCAATCAACCCTCCAGGGAAGTTTTCCTACACCTCCTTTTCTTATATCCACCTCACCTTCGTATCCGCAATCGCACTTGTATTCAATAATCGGATACTCATATAAAATTGGTTTTGCGACAGTCATCCTTTCACATTTTTTACATCTAATGTTAAAAGGAAGCCACTCTTTTGGAAGTTTTCTTTTCGATATTTTTTCTATTATCCTTCTTATTTTATCTGTGCTTTCTAAAGCTATTTGAATGACTTCGTTGTATTCTCCGTTTTTATACATCTCACTAGCGCGGTAAACATGAGGATTTACACCAATTTCCTCCAAGGAATTTAAAAAAGAAGTCAGATAGTGATCTGCATAACTTTTATGTTCTCCACATGGACAGGGGATTTCAGAGATGGGTCTCCCGACATATTTTTCATACGATTTGGGAAGATAGGGATAGACTTTCCTTAGAGGATCAAAATCATCTGCAATATAAATAAAATCAGCATCTCCGCCTTTTTCTATTATCGATCGATACACTGCATCAGTAGTTAAAATTTCACGCATATTTCCAATATGAATTGGACCCGAAGGAGTTATACCCGTAGCAAGAACATGTTTCTTTTTCTCTTTGAGTAACTGATTTGCTAAAACATCTGCCCAATGCATTGCTGATTTCTCCACTAACTAAAATTTAGTTAGATCACTCTTGCTCTGATAAGTGCACGGAGTGGTACATCGCCGATACTGTTTTGTGCCCTCTTATTTAGCACAGATAGGCACAACACGGGCGTACCCTTTTCTCCCTTTATTGCTTTGATTGCACCTTTAAACGTTTCGCCAGTGCCAACGACATCGTCCACAATAACAACATTCTTACCATTCACACTTGCATAATTAGAAGAAAAAGCTCCTACTTTTTCATGATGTGGTCGAAAAACTGCTAGCTCCAAACCTAACTTATCTGCAATAAAGACAGCATATGGAATACCATTAATAGCAATACCGACGATTATATCAATCTGTTCACATTCTTCTAAGATAATATCGCATAGCGCGTCGGAGATAAACCCTATTCTTGAAGGATACACACCTATAGAGCGCCAACCGATTTTGACATCACCCACTGGCTTCTTTTCTTTTCCTTTAGTTAAAAGCCATGTTGCAGTTTCTTTAGATACATTAAGTTCTTCGCCTATCTCATAATCAGTCAGCCCGCTCTCTTTATATTTTAATGCTTTTTTTATGAGAAATTCTATTTCCTTCATTTACTTAACACCCTTTTTGGCCTTTTTAGATATGTATAATATCTTCAATATTTAGATGTTTGCTCTAACTGAAGATATTCAACTATTGTTCACGTGCTTGCTTTTTCGTTTTGAAATAAGTGTCCAATCACCTGCCCAATTTTTATGGATTGATATTATGTAAAATATTTCTGTTAAATTATTGGTTGGGTTATTAATAAAGAATAGGCCTGGCCCATAGTAAAGCTAAAATAGTAGGATACTATGTTATTATATCAAATAAGTGATACATTATGGCAAAACAAAAGAAAGGAGAAGGATTTCATTCTGGAGCAGGACTTATTAGATACTTTGATGCAGAGGAAAAAACCGCACTAAAGATACCACCCTGGTTTGTTATAGCAGCATGCATAGTAACTGCGGTAATTATTACTGCTGCACATCTTTGGAATCCCCTTATCTAAAAAAATATCGTTTTTCAAATTTTTTAATTGTGAGTTGTTTAAAGATAGTTTTTACAATTCCATCATATGTAGCCATTATATATAGTAATGGAAAAATTGATTAAACAATTGGAAGATATGGTAGAGCAGGTGGAATGCATATTAAGAAGATTATGATAGTAGATGATTTACCTGATGTGGCCTATACTGTTAAATACGGTTTGGAAAAATTAGATTCTGATTTCAATGTGTTAAGAGTCGAAAGTGGGAAAAAATGCCTTGAACTTTTGGAAAATAATCAAATTCCAGATCTTATCCTGTTAGATATCATGATGCCAGAGATGAATGGGTGGGAAGTTGCAAGAAAACTGCGAGAAAAATTAGAATGGAAAAAAATCCCCATCATATTTCTTACGGCAACAGAAGATGAAACTAGTAAAATAACAGGCAGTATTATCGGGAAATACTATATTGAAAAACCGTTTGAAATTACGAATTTAAAGAAAAAAATTGATAAAGCGTTGAAGGGAAGTACATAGGATAGCTAAAACAGGGTAACTATATCATAGTATCTCTCAAAAAGGCGTATTGATATGAAAATCAACTTTAGTCTTTCATTAAAACTAACATTACTTGTTGTTTCGATATCAGCTATTGTTGTCCTCTCTCTAACTTATGTCAACATGAGCCAACAGAATAAGTTTTTTGAAGATGCCTATTTTGAGAAAGCTGCCTCTCTTTCTAAAGCTCTCGATGCTAGTATATCAAGTCACGATCAACTGAAAGATAAACAAAAATTACAGAACTACATTTCAAACTTTAGCAAACTGAATTCAGATATTTTAAAATTAAGTGTATATTTACCGGATGAAGAGGGATTACATGTTTTCGTTTCTACTGATGCCGACTCTATAGGTAGTCCTTCTGGTACTTATAATAACCTTTCCTATGAAAAAGGTGCTATTATTTATATTCCGCAGCATATCAAAGACACCCATAAGTTAACGATGCTTGCACCTATTAATCTCTCTGGCCAAATAGCAGGTACGTACGAAATGGTTCTTTCTATGGATGCAGCGTATACGGCTCTGGACATACAGATGAGAAATCTCGTTTTAATTTCTGTAATTAGTCTTTTCATCCTTATTTTTAGTTTTCTTTATATGTTACGAAGAGCTATTGTCAAGCCGATTACTACTTTTAGGGATGCTGCCAAAGTTATTGGTGAAGGGAATTTGAATGAAGAAATTAACATTAAATCACGGGATGAATTGGGGGAGCTTGCCACTGCGTTCAATAGAATGACAACTGATTTAAAAATATCAAGAGATAAAATTGAGAAATACAATAAAACGTTAGAAAAACTGCTTAGCCAAAAAGATGAATTTATTGGTCAGCTAGGCCATGATCTTAAAAACCCGTTGACACCACTTGTAGGTTTACTTCCTATGATTACAGAACAGGAAAAAGATCCGAAACTCAAGAAACATTTACGTTTACTTACTAATAATGCTGAATATATGAAAGATCTGATTCTCAAGACTTTGCAACTGGCACGCCTTCGGTCTTCTAATGTAAAATTTGATATCCAACACATAACTCTCAATGAAGAGATTGATAATGTTCTTGACCGTCAACAGTCATTCTTAAAAGAAAACAAGATCAATGTTGAAAATGAGGTAAATGATAAAATCTCTGTTAAGGCAGATAAATTAAGACTTGGGGAGTTGTTTAATAATCTAATTACGAATGCTGTTAAATACACACCGAAAGATGGCGGTGTTATTACCATTAATGCAAAGAAAGATAGAGATTTTGTTACCGTCTCAGTTAAGGACAGTGGCATCGGTATGACCAAGGAGCAACTGGGTCATATTTTTGATGAGTTTTATAGGGCAGATAAATCTATGAATGAAATGGATTCTACAGGTTTGGGTCTCTCCATCTGTAAGCGCATCGTTGAAAAGCACGGTGGACACATCTGGGCAGAAAGCTCGGGGGAGGGGAAGGGCACAACTTTCTATTTTACCTTAAAATCGATTAACGGAAAGATAATTAAGAATAAATAGTATATAGGGACAGGTAACAACATGGTAAAAAAAATTTTAATTGTAGATGATGATTCTGGTGTAAACTATACCGTTAAAAATGGACTAGAAGAATTGGATGCAGAGTATAAAGTTGATTCTGTGGAAAGTGGGGAAAAATGCCTTGAACTTTTGAAAAATAATCAAATTCCAGATCTTATCCTGTTAGATATCATGATGCCAGAGATGAGCGGTTGGGAGACTTATAATAAAATAAAAGAGAATCTGTCATGGAAAAACATACCCGGTCGTTTTTCTTACAGCACGAAAAGATCAAGTTGCTAAGAACGCAGGAAATTTTTTCGGTGACGACTTTATTGAGAAACCATTTAAAATTCCCGAACTGAAACAGAGAATTGAGAAAATTTTAAAAACATAACAACGTGATAAAAAGCTACAAGTTGACTTCAATTGGGCTGTTGCAAAATAATTTTCCATCTTAGTTTTTTTGGTGACATTCTCTCAGGCATAAACAGTAATTCCGCAATTTCCACTGATAGAGTCAAGTTGAGCTGTTACCAGCTCTCCCTGCTCTCATAGACCGTACGTACAGATTTCCCGTATACGGCCTTCTCCGTTAGAGCCCCTTTACAGGGAGT
>JAUWBM010000096.1 GCA_030601705.1 Thermoplasmatota archaeon | reverse complement strand
TGCAGCCCTTGATCCCTTTCTTTTTTTTCTCAGTTTAAGCCAGAAATTCTTAGGGTAAATTATGTTGTTTTCTTCAAATAATCCTTTTACAACTGCAAGTTTTGTGTTTCTAGTCTTGGGTACTTCATCAAGATGATTAGTCCACCAGTCATTAACATCTGTCTTATGGTCTCTTTTTTTCTTAAAATACGTTTCAGGGTTTTGATTTATCTCTCTGAAGTATTGCCTTAGTATCCATCCGTAGTTTATCCGTGTTCTTTTTTCTTTATCTTTCAAAAATTCCTCAATTGAGTTCATTTTATCAAAAAGAGAATAGAACAGAACTATTTAATGATTTCGCAGTTAACCCTTTAATCACCTATATGATTTCTGCCTCTTTTTTCTAGCACCTCTGCCAAGAGGCTTTTTTGATTCTTTTATTCTTGAATCGTTAACAAGTAAGTTTCTATCATAGCTTAAAAATGATAATTTTAAACCTGCATCTCCCGTGTATTCGACAAGACCCCTAGCAATTGCTGTGCGGACTGCATTTGCCTGGCTCATAAATCCGCCACCGCTCACACTAGCATTGATATCAACTTTATCCATATGTTTTTGAGCGATTTTAAGCGGCTCAGTTATCTTCCATCTGGCAATTTCAGGCTCATAAAACTCTACAGGTTTTTTGTTGATTCTTACTCTACCTATGCCCTTCGTCACTGTGGCTTTTGCAATAGCAGTTTTTCTTTTACCAGATGTATTTACGATTTTTTTTGCCATTATACTTTAGCTCCTAATGCCCTTGAAAGTTCTTCTACCGTGATGTATTCTACAGGCAGTTTTTCAGCATCTCCAATTTTTTCAAACTTCTTGCCTTCAAACTCTTTGGGTATGCCCATATAACATTTTAATTTTTTAAATGCCTCTCTGCCATGAGGTGTCTGATAAGGTATCATACCACGTACTGTTCTTTTTACAAGTCTATCTGGCATTCTTGGAAAGAAAGGGCCTTTTCGATAGGTGCCCACTTCTCTTTTTTGTTTATAATGATTTTTTATAACAGATTTCTTACCGCTGATTATTGCTTTTTCTGAATTGACTACTGCTATATTTTCTTTACTTAGTAAGCGCTTGGCAACACTTGTACACATTCTTCCCAATATTGCACCATCTGCATCAATTATAGTTACCATGTTATCCCAATATTCTAATATCTTTTCCCTTTGGATTATTTTTAACTAGGTCCTGAATTGATAAGGTTTTGCCACCTGCCTTTTTGATTTTTTCTGATGATTTATCTGAAAATGACCATGCGGCAATAGAAACTTTTTTTGTTAAGTTTCCAAGAGATAGAACCTTTCCAGGTATTAAAGCGGTTTCGTTTTCTCTAATATGCTTATCTATCCTGTCCAAATTAACTTCAGGCCAATTGCGAGAAGGTTTTTCTAGCCG
This sequence comes from Thermoplasmatota archaeon, assembly GCA_030601705.1. Classification (GTDB taxonomy): domain Archaea; phylum Thermoplasmatota; class E2; order DHVEG-1; family DHVEG-1; genus JAGLML01. Next base: position 8,322 of record JAUWBM010000096.1, on the reverse strand, counting down.
TATTGCGATATCTTTCCAGATTGGCGCTTCATTTTCATATGCTTTTTTCTTTAAGTCCTGAATTAAGGATATCAATATTGGATTTGTTTTTTTCATTTGTTTAGCCATTGGCTGTTTCTCCAGTAATATGAATGGTAGTGAAAGAAAGTGGTATTTATAAGATTTATGGGAGAACTAAATATCCCTTTGTTTGAACCTCCAAAATGCCAGAAAGAAGAAAATAATTATCCATACTATCAAAATTAAGGCCATTAACTCACTTGAATAGTATGAAGGATAGAAAAAACTAGTGATATCGCCTGGAGTTGTCATAGTTGGACTAATATTTAATGAAACAAGAGTTGAATATGTTTGTAATGGATTAAAAAGTTGAAGTACGTGATACCAATCTGGAACTGAAAGCGTTGATTCGATTTCTTCTAAAGAAGATGTGAAGACAAGTATGACTCCTAATATCATTTGCCAAATGAGTGCAAATAAAAACCAGACAAAAATGGCTCCACCCATTGTAGTAGAACGTTTTTGAAATACACAGGATAAAAATATCCCAATATTTAAAAATACTAAACCAATGAGAATAGACGCTCCAATAAATATCAAATATTGACCATAGTCGACATCAGGAACGTTAATTCCAATAACAATTCCAGCGATACCAAATCCAATCAGTATTGTGAATGTTAGGACTGTTCCTAGACCTAAGAATTTTCCAAAAAGAATTTCTCTGCGTCTTGTAGGTAAAGATAGGAGGGCTTCCATAGAGCCTCGTTCTATTTCACCTATTATCGCAGCGTATCCTAGCATTAGACCAATTATTGAAATAAAAATCTGTACTAGCCCCATCATTATTGTAACAGTAAATTCAAGACCTTGCCATCCTTCACCAGAAATTGTTCCTCCATAGGAAGCTAGCAGTGCAAGCAAAGCAAAAAGAACAGAAACTAAAATGATCCATTTATTTCTAATATTATCCATTATTTCTTTTTTTGCAACAATAACTATTGGATTAATTGCATCCATTTTCATTGATTTCCCTCCGTAAATTTCATAAAAACTTCTTCGAGGGAAGGCTCTATCGTATGTAAATTTATTATGTTGCCCCCAGCTTTTTCTATCGCTACAATAACTTTTGCTTTTTTCTTTGGACCACAAACTACATTGATAATTTTGTTAATTATTTGTACATCTTCGATTCCATCTACTTTTTTAACTGCCTTTACAATTCCATCAGACATTTTTTCTAACTCAACAGATATCTTAGGTTTCAAATTTAATCTCTTACTAAGCTTAGATACTGTATCCTCAGCTACTAAAACGCCTCTATTGATAATACCCACACGATTACACAACGCCTGAATTTCACTTAAGATGTGAGACGATACAAAAACAGTTGTACCTTTATTTTTCATTTCCCGAATTTTATCCCGAACAAGTACGACCCCTCGGGGATCTAATCCACCAGATGGTTCGTCTAAAATTAGAATAGGTGGGTTGCCAATAACTGCACGAGCCATTCCTAACCTTTGAACCATCCCCTTTGAAAACTTGCCAACCTTTTTATTAACAGCTTCGCCCAGTCCAAATTCTTCAATCAACGCTTTACATTCTTCTTTTGAAGCATTTTTCATTTTAGCATAAAAACAAAGATTTTGTAAAGCAGTTAAATTGTTATAAAAGGCAACTCTCTCTGGAAGGAAACCAACATATTTCTTTGCTTCCTTTCCTTTTTTTGTTATATCGAGCCCATTGATTTTAATTTCACCAGAATTGGCATGGATCAAATTAAGCATTGCCTTTATTGTTGTGGTTTTTCCTGCCCCATTAGGGCCAAGAAATCCAAAGATTTCTCCCGTTCTAACGTTAAAAGAGACATCGTCGACTGCCTTGAAGTTATTAAATGATTTGGTAAGCCCTCTGACTTCGATTGCAAAAGAATTATCTGTTGTTTTTAATCCTGATTTCCCCCCCGGAAATGTAAATATGCCTTTTGATTTACAATTAGGACATATCACCTGGATTTTTTCTCCAAGATCGCCTTGTATTGTGACTTTGTTTTTGCAATTGGGACATACCAATGTTCTTTTAACCATAATTTGCAATCTCCGTTTTCTTAAATAGCTTAATATAAGGAGGAATATTTAAATTCATTGTGAGTGAACGATTGAAATGTTAATAATGCCCTATAAACAATCAAAATTTTGTTTCAAAACATATAAATAGAATGCCCCTCCTTAAATATATGGTAGAGAGCAAGACATACTATGAAACACTATAAAACTAAACTGGTAAATAAGAGATATTCATTTTTTTTAGTCATACTCATAGCCATGTTTCTACTTAATATTTCAATTGCACTGGCTTCAGAATCTTTCGAAAGTGAAACCCTAGATATGAAGTATTCTTATAGTATCTCTATCAAAAGTGAAAGTTCACGAGTTAAAGAATTTAATGAACTTTATATTTCAATTATTAACAATAAAGACCTTGAAAGTTATGCGATAGTGTTGAATGGAAAACCAACTGATATGATTGAGATGCCTAGTGATAGCATAGCTGTAAAACTACCAGATAAAAGAATTGTAATAAAATATTCCAATGAAGACATCAGTATTCTTCCTTATGGAAGCAACGTAACTTACTATAATGATGAACCTGTTATTAGCATAGCAAATCAAAGCACTGTTTTGAAAGTATCAAAAGTAGTTGTATTTCCTATTGAAAATCTTACCAAAACTGCTACATTTGATCAATCCATAGGTAAACTTGATAATTACAAAGTAAACATTGTTTTTAATGAGCTAAACAACGAAATTCTCAGCGACAATATTGCCAACTATTCGGTTGATTGGGGCGATGGAAGTATTGAAACCTACACTACAGACACGACAACCCTTTCCCACGTTTACGCAAAAAGTGGTACCTATTCTCTAACTGTCAACGTAAATGACGATTTTGGTTTTACCCATCAACTTAAACAAAGCTACAAAGTCGAGTATGAAGGACATTTACTACATACCTATTTTTTATTGGATAAAAACAAAGAACCTGTAGCGGTCGCTACTTCTACAAGTATTAGTGCACTTACCATAGGTCTCATTGCTTTTACAGAAACTGGTAAATATAAATTTTTGGCTCTTCTGCCTCTTCTTATCCCACTGTACACACGCATTCAAAAAGAAGATGTTTTGGATCAATTTGTACGTGGACAGATTTACGGATATATAAAAACAAATCCTGGTGTTCACTATAATCAAATTAGGAGAGGAATCGACGTCAAAAACGGTACACTGTCATATCATCTGAGTGTACTTGAGAAGACAGAATTAATAAAATCGCGAAGAGAAGGTCTGAGATATCGAGCTTTTTACCCCACCGGCATGAAATTTCCTAAATTCGAGAGATTTAGACTAACCGAACTACAAATAAATATTTTGGATGTAATTAACAAAAATAATGGTATAGATCAAAAAGAAATAGCAAATAAATTAGATAAAAAACCTCAGACAATTAACTATAACATAAAAGTCTTAGAACAAGCTGGCTTAATAGAAGTTAGAAAACAAGGACGAAAAACAGGTTGTTATCCAAAAGAAAATATCGATTATTCAGACAAACCAGCAGAATAAAAGATTATCAATAGTAATTATCAAAGATGTGTGCCACTCGTTTTATATATCAATCAAAAAACTGCTCCAAAATTAGTATATAAAGGCGGATCGTATAAATAATTAATAAAGATATTAGGATGAAGGTGAAGAAATGAAAATAAAAATGTTGAATAGGCAATTTAAGCACAGGTCTTATGGTATATCGAAAATGATGATGGTCGTATCAGTTTTAATTGTGTTTTCAATGAGTAGTATCTCAGCGTCACCATTTAATGCATCAAATCAAGTTTCTATTGAAAGTAATCAAATAACTTTATCCCAAACAGAAGCAATTAATGCAATGACATTAGTAGGACCGAAAATCTCAGTTAATACTATTAGTCTTCTCTCTTCAATAGATGAAGATTATTACAAAGTTGAATCAAGCTATGAGGTTAACACAAAAGCGGGAGTAGTTACGGTTGAGCTAATAAATACCGTAAATGTTCGGACGGGAGAAATTACTACATTGAATAAAAGAATACGAAGAAACACCGATGTCATAACTGAAAAAGATAACGAGTTGTTGATTCTTTACAATGGTGAATTAATTACCCTATCAAATATTGCAGATAAGGATAATAAACAGAAATTATTGATTAATGCTATAGAACCCTTAGTTGAAAAAGAAAAATTTGAAAATTCTGTTTTATCTTCAAACGAAAAATTTTTTGTGTTAGTAAAGAAAAATTCTAATTTACCGTATAAAAACAAATTGATAATCACAGATAATTATGAGTTCAATGTCATAGAATTGAATGATCTTTCAACGTTTCTAACCAGCGATTACGTAATTAAAATCAGTGATGCAAAAGAAGCACATATAAAAAAGTTTATAGAATATTCTAAAGAGATTCTTAGAGCCGAATCTGAAGAGAAAATACGTAAACTTGAACTTAAAAAAACGATGCGGGATGTAGTAGAAATCACTCAGTTACTAGATTATATGAATGGGGATGAGTGGGATGTAAAACCGGGTCAGACATCAGTATATCAACAGTTTGTCACACCTAATGATGGCGTTGTAAAAGGAATAAGTGACGATATATCAGCTCAAGAAGCTTATGATTTCGCAGTAGACTGGGTTTGGGTTTCTGATAGCATTCTTCATAAAAAAACAGAGAAATGGTTGCTTCCTAACGAGTTTCTTTCTGGTACTCCTAGTTACTCAACGAATCCAGCTCAGGGTAAGGCGGTAAGTGATTGTTCTGAGCAGGCAAACACGCTTGTATCTATTCTACGTGCTTCTGGTGTTTCATCTGAGGATGTACGAGTTGTCATTGGAAAAGTCAATTTCGATGGAAATGTCGGCGGTCATGCTTGGGTAGAGATTAAAGAAGATGGAAAATGGATGGTCTTAGATCCGACATGTGGTTCCTATTATGATGAAGAAAGTAAAGCTCTTAAAAGCAGAAGTGGCGTAAATTATTATTACTGGAAATATCATCCTTATCCTGTAGATGAAATATGGGCATATTATAACGATGTATATTTTACAGATGAAAATGAAGAGGTTGCTTCTGGATGGTCTACTCAGTATGACGTATTTACTGATGCTGACATGTATGCAGGGTTTATCTCTGAAGAAGCAGTTGACCTTATATTTATCTACGCTGTGATATCTGTGGTAGCAATAATTTCTCTTCTCGCTTTAGGACAGATTAAAAGAAGAAGATCCGACAAAAAATAAAACATATTGTCTCCTCCAGTTGGGAGAACGCTGTTCTCCCTTTTTTTATATTTTTTTGAAGAAAACGATTAAAAGCATCTAAGTTTCTGTTGACAAATTATTAAATTTAGAATTTAGTACAAAACCACTTAAAAACGTTACCTTTATATACTATTAGCGGTCAACGATTAGCACGGTTTTTTACATTTTACCTTCTGCCAATTTCAAAAGGTCTTTTGGTTTGTAACCAATAACCATAAAATCAACTTTGACATTGGGCCAGTGACCAACATTGCGAACGAATCCATCAGGTGATTTTATATATCTAAAGAAATTTGCATCTGGAGTTTTACCATCACTTACTGGAGATTCAACAACAGAACCAGGATTAACAGGTATTCTTAAAAAGACATAATCTTCATAATTCTTTATAGAATAAAACCATGCTTCATCTCTAGGTGCATCTTTAAAATAGTGAATTTCAGCCTCAATATTTTCACTACCTTCAATTCTATTGCCTTTCCAATCGAAAAAAGCACTAATGACCTTATAATCTTTCCATTTTTTCGTTAAGAGTTCATATAACGCTATTGCATCAGAAATCATAATATCATATTTGAAATCCTAACTGTCTTTTTAGTATTACGCCTCAAAATTAACCCATCTATCGTGTTAATGGTTGACAACTAATGAAGTTTCTTTTCGATTTTATGTGATTTATACCAAAAAGTGAATGTTAAGATAATTCCAATAACAAAAAATGAAAAGGCAATCACATATCTACCTACAATTGCAAATGTTCCACTTGATACCATGAGAACAAGACCTAAAAAATACCATGAGTAATTCGATGCAACATCCAATTTTTTTTCAATTCTATCTAATTGGTCTTTAATTTCTGTGTTTGTAACCATCTCACCACCGAGTATTCAGAATACCCTATTGCTTTATAACCCTACTTTTACCTTGTAACATAGGAGTTTCGTTGGAAAAGTACCCTCCCAAAACATTTTTTAAAAATTTTTAAAAAAGATTTTAGATGTTGATTTCCACTATGTTTGTAAAAGCAGATCCGGACATGACATCATACGCAGTATATTTTTCCACAATGACCCCTTCACCAACCATTGTAGCTTGGATCATAATGCCCTTTGTCCAAACACCATAATACAATGCCCAGTTTTTTCCTTTCTTATCAGAAGATGTGTACAGCTTCCAACCGTTCTTGGTATATTCAGCCAGATACCAATCAAAAACATCTTTAGCGTTATTATCTTTAATGCCGTAAATCTCAAGTTCAATCGTTGTATCCAATTCGTCTATTTCCTCAACAATGGAATAATTTAACGAGATTTCCGAGATCATAGCACCGATGGTTACTTTCGCAATCTTCTCCGAATCAGGATATTCTATCATTTTATTTAGACCAGGAAACGGTACATAATTCATAGATGCCACAGTAACATAACTCAAAGAAAAAACCACTAAAACAGCTACAACAGCAAACAATATCTTTCGTTTTTTACTTAATTTTTTCATTTTTTGCCTCCAAAAACCCAAAACTGTAATCCCTTAATCCTTTATAACCCTACTTTTACCCTTAAATACTATAGTTACAGTTTAAAGCAACCAAATGAAATTAAAATTATTGCAGTTGTAAGAGTCATTGCCCATAATATGAGCAAAGTCCATATGTAACCCAATCCTTTTCCGTATGTCTTAGCTTTTTCATCCATTATTGTATCGTTGCGTAAATAAACTCCATTTTTGAATAAATCAAAATATTCCCATATTCTAACAATCTGTTGTCCAATATTGTGATATGTTCTATGTTCAGCATAAATTTTAATCGTAATTGTAAGAGTCAAAATAATTAAAAAGACAGCAATCGAATTTGTTAATATCTGGAAGTTGTTTGTATCACCATTTTCTATTAATTTATATATTCCAAATATTGCAGTTATAATAGCCGGATTAATTATTATAAACATTTTTAGCAATCTGTATTCTATATCGCTATGCCATCGCATTTTATTTTCAGAAATCTCATGAAGTTTTTTTAAAAAATCAACATTTTTTGGCATGATTCTTTCCTCGCTAATATTTAAAATAGTGTTTTGCTTTATAACCCTACTTTTACCCTTGAACTCCAATCTTCTTGTTCCATTATCTCTTCTCCCAATTATCATGTACCCTGATTAATTTTCCATTTGACTTGATACGTTTACTACAACTACGGCACGGTTCTTGGTCATCTGGTGCCTCAAGATGTCTACACGTCTTACACACTTTTTTCATTTTTCCTCCTCCAAATCTACAATCTCATAACCGTCTTTTCAAGAGATGATTAATTTATTCATCTCAAGTTTTTTATAGATTTGATAAAGAATACAATTTTTTTCACCAGAACAAACAATATCATTAGGAGTTAAATTGCATCCAGATGAATCTCGATGTCTGATTTTTGATTTAAAATTACATTCTTCTATCATTTTTCCTCCTCCAAATCTACAAATTCATTTCAATTATTAAGAGATGGTTATTCATTTTTCTTCATTTTCTTCTGGTAACAAGAATTACACATTCCTTTCAATCTGGCTATATTGTTACACCCAGGTATGCTACAGATTTTCCCTCTGTTGTCTTGGTATTTCATTCCTCCCTCAACCTCTCAAGAGATGTTTATTCATATTTACATTTTCCTTCTATGCGTCTGATTCTTTTTAATCCGAGCAGGCATTTTGGGTTTTCTTATGCGTTTTTTACCTTTCTTTTTAGGCCCTTCTTCCTCAGGAATCCCAAGACTAAGCAATCGTTTCCGACTCTTTTTTCCTTTTTTTCTAACCATTTTTCCTCCTCCAAATTTACAGATTAAAGACCTTTTCTTGCAATTTTATAATTCATTTTAGTAGGTTCATAGATAAATTTATCTTTTAGTAAAGCGTCTAATATTTCCTCTACCTCTTCTTTCAATATCCCTTTTATCTCTGCTTCGGCTATAATACC
>JAUWBM010000057.1 GCA_030601705.1 Thermoplasmatota archaeon | reverse complement strand
AATTTTTTCGCATTTTTAATACCGTCAGCCGTGAAAACGATGGCAACATCATACTCTCCATACATATAGCCAACAGATAGAACATCTATTCCAATTTCTTCTCCCTTTTTTCCGGCTGTAAGTTTAGTTATCTTATTGATTGCATCACCTACTGGCTGAGAAGATCTTTTAACAAGCATCATATACCGTGTCCTATCGAGTTTTTCATCATCTACCACTGCATGGTATCCCCAGACTGTTTTGCTTTTTTCCAGTCTTTTTTTGATTCTCCATACCTTCTGTCTGGAAAAACCACAATTTTTAGCTATATTTTCAATGCTGTCTCCAGAGTTTATCCCATAAACTCTAAGGAACTTCTTTTCATCTTCATTGATTTGTTTTTTACTACTTTTCGGCATAATATGTTTCTCCTAAATTGCAATCTTGTAGCATCCTCCTTATTTAAAAATCTAACTAACATAAGAGAAGGAAGGAATAAATAGGGGATGAAATATGCTGATATGAAGAAATTATAAGCAAAATCTTCCTTCCTTCTTTCCTACACATAATCTAAATTGTAAGGGATATTTAAATATTTCTTGAATATTAGTGTTATGAAACATTTATAACCCTGTTTTTCCAAATTTAACTTCTTGGATTTAGAATATATCTCACGTTACGAATGTTTCATGCGACATTTAAACATGAGAGGAATAAGCACTTTTATACAACATTTACATGGTAAACCAAAAATTATATAAAGGAATTAACGAATAGGAATTTGAGGCGTAAGATTATTTGGGGGATTATTTTTACGTTTCGTTTTCCTTTCCTCCTTTCCTCCCACTACAAAGGAATGTTCTCCAATATTCTACGCCTCAACCACCTCATTGTTCCCCTTTTAAAATTGTGATTCTGCAACATTCTCCTTATTTAAAAATTTATACCTCCACTGCGCTTTGTGTAATCAAGGAATGCAGGACTGTTTCTTCTGTTGGCATCTATCGGGATGGTTTGTATACCTATTGGTTTCTTCACTTTTTGTGGTGGAATAACCTATTGGGTTATTAAAAAATTTACAGGGCCAAGAAAGATTATGTGCTAGGAAATTAGATGATATTCCTGAAAGTTGTACTTCCATGGCGGAGGGACTGATTGAAGTAAAAAGTGTTATAAATGCCATATTTATTTCGATTTCCCTACAATTAGTAACTCCAGGTGTAAAAGAATGACACGAAAACCAGGCAGCATGTATAGATATATAAGGGGTAAGCCTACAACCAGAAGAGAGTATGTGGGTGGAGTGCCTGCATCGCGGATATCACAGTTTGACATGGGAAATAAAAAGGGAGATTTTCCCATGCAGTTATCACTTATTGCAATTGAGAAATGCCAATTAAGGCATAACTCGTTGGAAGCAGCTCGTATATCTGCAAACAGAGCTATGGAAAAATATGCCGGGACGACAAATTATCGATTACGTATCCTTGTGTATCCTCATGTTATTCTCCGTGAAAACAAGCAAGCAACAGGAGCAGGTGCAGATAGAGTTTCTCAAGGAATGAGATCAGCATATGGAAAAAATGTTAGTACCTGCGCAAGGGTAAATGCTAATCAGAAAGTAATGACTATCTATACAACAAAACAATACTTCCTGCAGGCGAGGAAAGCGCTTAGAAAAGCAGGTATGAAACTATCCCCGCCTTGCGGCATTATCATAGAAAAAGGGGCCGAGTTAATACAATAATTGTCTAAAGGTATTTTATTAACCAAGGGAATATTATAAGCACTAAAATTGTCAGTGAAATAGTTACAGATACATTTTTCACTATTTTTTCTCTCTGTTCGTCGGATAAGCCTTTTTTAACTCGTTTTATAAGAGAGTCCATAACATCGTTGAAAAGGAATCCTCCATCTAGTGGAACCATAGGTAGAACGTTAAACAGTGCGACTGCTAGATTTAACCAGAAAATCCAGTACACTGCATTTACAATTATCCAAAACACATTGTTTGGAATGACACTGAGAGGGCCTGTTATTACATATGAATCGGTAAACGGCGAAACAATTGGATTATATCCCTGAAAGTAACCCAATAGAGGAATGACATAGAATAACAGAAAACTGTCAGGAAATCCATTAAACGGATTCTTCAGTGCCGAAAGATAATTATCGAATACACTATCTCTCAGCAAAAATGTTCCAAGGTATCCTTTGCCTTTAAACGATTCATTATTGAGATATCCCCTTTTTTCATGTTCCACATATCTATCAGTAAAAGTAACAGTTGCATTAAGTTCTATATCACCTTTCATATAGCAGATAGTAGTCGTCTGATTTGCGTAAGTCTTATGCAAAGCATAAAAATAATCTGTAACATTTGTCACTCTTGTGTTATTTAAGGAAGTTATTATCATTCCCGGTTGAAGATCAATTTTTTCAGCAGGAGAATCTTCATCAACAGAAAACACATGGGCACCATCTGCAGCGGGTTGTACTGAAGACATTAAAACAAAAGAGAAAAGCAAAATGCAAATCAGAACAACGACAAAATTCGATGTGGGGCCTGCAGCATAAATCCTCATTCTAGGTTTTGTTTTAGCTTTTTTTAATCCCTCTTCGTCAGGTTCACAAAACGCTCCAATAGGGAGGATAAGATAAAGAATTCCAAGTGATTTGACCTTTAATTTACTTGCAATTGTAAGAATGCCATGGGAGAATTCATGAACAACAATAGCAACAATAAATGCTAGGAGTACATAACCAATATATTCAATAGGAAGTATTGGGTTAATTCCTGGAAGGATTAAAGCAATTTCAGGGCCAGGTAACGCCTCTTTTTGTTCAGGAGTGAATCCAGAAACAAACCAAGCCTGCCAAATAAGCATTACAGTCATTAAAATCATCGCAATAATGCAAAGGACAATGCCAGAACTACCAAAGGCTTCCCAGAATCTTTTTTTCTTTGCAACTTTTTTTAGAAAATTTCTGCCTTTTTTGGTTCGCCACATAAGGGCGGGGCCCATAAAAGAGATATTATATTTTTTGAGAATGCCTTTTTTGTTAAGAATAAAAACTATAATGATGTATAATATAACAATAGCAAGAAAAACCAGCAAACTCTCAATCAATGACATAGTTAATTTGTGAGGAATAAATAAGTATTTAATAAACTAACTGTGATAAACTAACCGAAATTATTCTGTAACTGAACATATCTTTAGTCACTCAGCATTCTCCAAAAGTTTCGTTGTTTGTTCTTCAATATCTATTTCGTGTTTTTCTGTAGTATATATATCTTTGATATAATGATAGGAAACCGCTCCAATAAATGCAATTAAAATTCCTGCTGAGAGGTATCCTATAAATTCAAATGTTTGAAAAGGAGTGATTGAAAAATCATTAAGTAGTGAATAGTATAAAGATTTGGAAATAGCATAAGCAGTAAAACCAAATGCAAACAGTGAAAATGGGACTATCCAGTACGACCAGTTTACTTTATTTTTTCTAACATACAAGTCTGTCACTCGTCCAAATGTGGCGACCAGGCCTGCTGATACTATGCCCCAAGTTATATCTTTTAGAAACGACAAAACAGGGACTGCCCATAGCAACTCCGAGTTAAACTTTGTATTATTGAAAGCGTAGAATGTACTAATTGCTATTATTATAATAGCAATTATGTATGTATAAAAGGACAGTTTTCCAGTAAGTAACCCTGATTTCATTTCACTGAACATAAATGCAATGTTTTTTTCCCAGTTAAATACCCTAATTAAAAGATAGGCTCCTAAAGTAAATACTATGGCACCGAATCCGCTTGCAGCCATATTTAAAATGGCAAATATTGCCCATACAATGAGGACTAAAGCAATTGGTAAGATAAACTGTTTTTTCACCTTGTCATCATCTAGAAGTTTGATAATCCTATAGTAAGTGTCCTCTAGTTCCTTACTTTGTTTTACACTTACTCGTTGGATGGAAATAATCTTCAATCTAGACTGAACTATAGGAAGTATGTATTCATCCTCTGCTCCATCACTTATTAAAATAGCCTCTTCTGCACCTGTTTTTTTAATCACCGTTTTCAATTGATCATTAATTTTCTGATCTGATTTTATCCCGACACTAATATCCCCACAAAGTGTTGCTACTTCTACGTCTTTTCCTTCATCCCTTAGTCCATCATATGCAGATATAGCTAAAAAAATGGCGTTTAGATCTGAATCCTCGGGATCTGCACGACCTAATTTATTGGCAGCATCCAGATTATCTTGAATTCCAATTATGGGGGTCTTTACCTTTGCTTTTCTGCCAAAATCATCATCACGATCTACGTTTAATATCAAAATTTTCATTGATTTTCAGAAATGATAACGATTTGTGTATATAAAATTTTGTTTCTATGAATTTGTAGAATTCACCAAAACCAAATATACCAAAAAAATATTCACCTTTTTATATGCCCCTGGTAACATTTGATTATAACGATTTCATCGCCATTCTTGGACATCATATCTCCAAAGATGAATTAATCGAAAAACTCCCGATGATAGGCGGAGATTTTGATAAAATTGAGGGAGATGAGCTAAGTATAGAGTTTTTCCCAAATAGGCCTGATTTAACATCTGTTGAAGGTATTGCAAGAGCATCTAGAGCTTTTTTTGGATTTGAAACAGGGTTAAGAGAATACGATGTCACAAAATCAGATATTTCAATAACTGTGGACCCATCAGTAAAAGGAGTGAGACCTTTTGTAACTACAGCTCTGATAAAAAATGTCACTATGACCGACGAACTGATAGCATCGCTTATGGACGTGCAGGAAAAACTTCATTTTGGACTTGGTAGAAATAGAAGAAAAGTTGCAATAGGTGTCCATAATTTCGAGCCAGTGATACCTCCTTTTACTTACAAAGCTGTTGATCCTGATTCTGTGCAGTTTATTCCCCTCGCAAAAGATGAATATATGACACTTAGTGAAATATTGGAGAAGCATGAAAAGGGAGTTGATTATGCTTATCTTCTAGAGGGTTTTGATAAATATCCACTTATTGTAGATGCTAACAATAATGTACTTTCTTTCCCTCCGATTATTAACGGTAGTTTAACTGAGGTAACACCCTTCACAAAGGAAATATTTATTGATGTTACTGGTACAGATAGAAAATCAATAAATTATGCTTTGAACATTGTGGTGACTGCCCTTTCTGAACGTGGTAGTCAGATTTTTAGTACCACCATCTATGATGAGGGAAAAACGTATTCTTCTCCAGACTTAAATCCTATTAAAAAAGGTTTGTCAGTTGATTATGTAAATAAGATTCTTGGAACGAATTTAAAAGAAAAAGAAATCATAGGCTGTCTTGGAAAAATGGGATATAATTCTTTAGAAATAGATGAAGATAAAATTGAAGTTGAAATACCTGCATGGAGGCCAGACATTTTACATGAAATTGACTTAGTTGAAGATGTAGCAGTTGGATATGGGTTCGATAAATTTGAAATTGATTTTCCAAGGGCCTTAACATTTGGGAGAACCTTACCCCATCACGATTTATTGGATAGTTTAAGAAGCATTATGATTGGGCTTGGATTCAACGAGGTTACAACATTTACTATATCCAACGAAAAAGATGAATTTACCAATATGGGATTAGAAATAGGAAAGATGGTTGAAATAGAGAATCCAATAGGCGAAGAATACTCGGGTCTGCGTACGAGTTTATTGCCTTCACTTCTCAAAATATTAAGAGAGAACAGGCACCATCCATTGCCCCAGCAGATATTTGAGTTGGGAATAGTAGTTGATGAGCATGCGAAAAATCGTCGTAATCTTGCTGGGATTAAAATAGATGCAAAGGCAAACTTTACTGAATCTAAATCTATTATAGAAGCTGTACTTAGAGACGTAGGAATTACTTATTCAATAACAGAGGGAAATCATCCTGCTTTTATTATGGGTAGATGTGGCTCCATTGTTAAAGATGAAAAAGAAATAGGGCTCTTTGGTGAATTACATCCAAGGACTATTCAAATGTTTGAACTTGAGCATCCCATTGTGGCCTTTGAGTTAAAAGCAGACTTTCTTTCTCAGGTTTTTTAATGACAATAAGTTGTATCAAATGTAGAAAACCTGCTGTGACATTTATTAGATACAATGGAACCCATCTATGTAAAAATCATTTTATTGAATATTTTGAAAAAAGAGTTAAAAAAAATATTAAAAAACAAGGTAAAACCGAGGGAAAATCAAAAATTGGTATCGCAATTTCAGGTGGAAAAGATAGTAATGTTGCCCTTCACATAATGAATGATATTTTTTCCAAAAGGCCAACCGTCTCTTTATATGCAATAACTGTTGATGAAGGCATTAAAGGCTACAGGGATGAAAGTATAAAAACTGCCGGCAAGAATTGTAAGATGCTTGGTATAGAGCATTATATTATATCTTTTAAGGAAGCTGTTGGAAAAACCATGGATGAAATAGCTAAAATGCATGACGAACTAGGAGAATGCACCTATTGTGGAGTGTTTAGAAGATTCTGCCTCAACAAAAAGACAAAAGAACTTGGTATTGATAAGCTTGTTACTGGACATAATCTAGACGATATGTCCCAGTCAATTCTCATGAATTTTATTGGTGGTGATATGCAAAAACTTGCAAGGCTTGGTCCTCATAAAAAGGTTCAACCCGGTCTGGTGCCACGAGCTATCCCCTTAAGAACAATCCCAGAAAAAGAGGTAATGCTTTATGCTATCCTAAAAAATATCGAGTTTCACAATGCAGAATGCCCTTATTCTCTACGTGCCTCAAGAAGATATTTCCGAGATATAATTGATAGTCTAGAATATAATAACCCTGGCACAAGACATAGTATTCTTAATAGTTATGACAGCATCAAAGATTTGTTATTTCAAAAATATCCGCCAGCCAACTTAAATCAGTGTAAAAAATGCGGTGAACCTACTTCTCAGAACATTTGTAAAACTTGTATATTGAAAGAGAAGATTTTGTGATGTTATTTTTCCCTTTCCACATCAACTTTTAAAGAACAAATATTTCCCAGATGTGCTTCAATAACATCGCCATCGAATATTTCTCCTACACCTTCTGGAGTTCCAGTTAGTATTAAATCTCCTCTTTTAAGAGTCATTATTTTTGAAACAAACTCGATTATTCTTTCTATTGAATATATCATATATCTTGTATTAGATTCCTGTTTTAACTTGCCATTTACTTTCAGCTTGAGATCAAGATTGTGCGGATTTGATATTTCATCTTTTAAGATAACATTGCTTATTGGGGCAAACGTGTCAAAACCTTTTGCTATACTCCATGGCCAGCCATTCTTTTTTGCAACGGATTGTATATCTCTTGCAGTGATATCAAGTGCAATTAGATACCCTAAAACATGATCCATTGCATCATCTTGCGAAATATGTTTTCCGTTTTTTCCTATGACTACACCTAATTCTACTTCATGATGCAAACATTTAGACATTTTAGGAAGTATCACTGATTCATTGTTGAAGATAACAGAACTTTCAGGTTTTAGAAAAAGAATGGGGTCTTCCATCACCTTGACATCCATTTCTTGTGCGTGTTTTTTATAAGTTCTTGCCAGACAAATTATTTTTCCTATGTTCACTTGTTTATCATAGTTTTGGAAAATGTACTCAGTCATGTAATAGATAATAGTGAAAAATGGTTTATATTTTTGTCCACAGAAGTTTAAAATAAAAATTCGAAAATAAAAAAATTTAATCGTTTATTGTAAAATAAAGTAGGCGATTTAAGCCCTTTCAACGGTTCAATTTAGCGGTCAATAGCTTATTACTAAAAAGTTTATAATCGGGTTTAAAACGCTTAATTTCGGGCTTTTACTAAGGAAAATAATACCGTTTAGTTAGTAGATTTTTAGGTTACGATAACCGAGAACCTTATACCCCTTTCACCTCCTCTCTTTTTTAGCCAATTTTGTTTTTAGCCAGAAGAATCCATGCGAAAGATTTATATTTCTAATTCAATTTATAATTTATTTGGAGGCTTAAATATGAAGAAAATTATAATCTTAGCAATATTTGGAATATTGATCCTTAGTGGAATTGGATCTGGCGCTTTTATTGAAAAAATTGAAACAAAATCTGAACTGGAAAAACTTTCAGATTTTGTTTTGTTTTCTGAACCTGTCATCAACGAAAATGAAAAAGGATATATATTTATAGATCTGCAAGAGTCTAATTCTAATCTTATAACTACTGGTGAACCAATTCTTCCAATAGTCATTAAAAAATATGTATTTCCTTTCGGCACGAAAATCAAAGACGTTCAAGTTACTTTTTCTGAGATAAAAGAATATAGCTTATCAAAAAAGATTGCACCAGCACCTTCCCCAGTTACAACAATTAACGGTGCAGAGACAAAGATGGAGAAAGATAAAGAGAATGAAGCTGTCTATACCAGTAACAAGTTATATCCAGAAGAACAATATGCTTTCAGTTTTCACGCAGGATTAGAAGGGAAAGATCATGTTGTAATCTTGAATCTTCAGTGCTTCCCCATCCAATATCTCCCAGCGGAAAATCTAATTTATACTGCCGGAAGACTAAACGTCGAAGTGACATATGAACTTCCTAGAAAACCTGTTATATTCCAAGATGAATATGATATGGTAATCATTGCTCCAGAGAAGTTTTCAACAGATCTACAACCATTGATTGACCATAAAAACAACTATGGAATCCAAACTACTCTTAAAACAACTGAATCGATCTATGACGAGTACTCAGGAAGGGATCAACCTGAAAAGATAAAGTATTTCATAAAAGACGCCATTGAAAACTGGAATATATCATATGTGCTCCTAGTCGGAGGAAAGAAATCCCTTCTTTTTGGAAACTGGGGAATCGAAGGTTCTCGTTTGTCAAATGATGAGCTATGGCACGTTCCAGTGAGGTATAATAACCTCCTTGATTCCACAGGTGAAGCGGGATGTCTTACAGATTTATATTTTGCAGATGTTTATAAAGTTGAAGGGAATGATACTGTTTTTGATGATTGGGATAGCGATGGAAATGATGTCTTTGCAGAGTGGACTTTAGAATTTAAGGATGAACTTGATCTATATCCTGATGTGTATGTCGGGAGGCTTGCCTGCAGAAACAGGTTTGAAGTCCGAATAATGGTGAATAAAATAATCACATATGAAGCAGAAGGGTGTGATCCTTCTTGGTTCAAAAAGGTTGTTGGTGTCGGAGGAGATTCATTTGACGACAGACCACCCTTGGGTGACGATTATTACGAGGGAGAAGAACGTAATCAGTTGGCTTTTGATTACTTGAGTGGATTTACCCCTGTGAAGGTTTGGGCATCTCAACAGGGTACTGGAGAACCGGTTCCATCATCAAGGGATATATTAAGGGCAATAAACGATGGCTGCGGGTTTTTATATGTTGCAGGACATGGAAATCCCTTTTTATATAATACCCATTGGGTCAATGATTATGGCTGGGATAACACCCCAGGGGGGATCAATATCTACGATATGTTGCGACTACGTAACGGCAAGAAACTCCCTATTTGTGTGATTGGTGCCTGTCATAATAGCGAATTCAATGTCAGCTTCTTCAACTTCCTTAAGAGCCCATTAGAATCTGTTCCCACTCCTGAATGTTGGAGTTGGATGCTTACAAGAAAAATTGGAGGCGGAGCCATTGCAACTATAGGATATACTGGACTTGAATGGGTCGCTACTTATGGTTGGGATAACGATTCCATACCAGACTGCACACAATATTACAGTGGATACATTGATACTCAATTCTTCCATGCCTATGGTGTCGATGGCGTTGAGATTCTCGGAGAAGATTGGGGTCAAGCAATTACAGAATATCTGGACAGGTTCCCAGGGATGAAAAAAAAGTGGGACTGTAAAACCTCTCAGCAGTGGTTACTCCTGGGTGATCCAAGTCTAATGATAGGTGGTTACACTTAAAAAACCATTCTTCTCTAATTTATAAAAACCGTTAAATATTTAAAGGGAAAATTAATATGAAACTATCAGGAGGTAAAATATGAAAAAGAAAATTATACCATTTTTAGTTATGACGCTGATGATAACAACTACTGCATTGCCAGTACTAGCAGATTCTGCACAATATGGGAAATCTGGACAAAAAGAATATTCAATGTTAGGAACAAGAGATGTGACTTTAGATGTAGCTATTACTACAGATTGGGTCGATGATTGGCAAGTTCATGGACTTCTAATAAGAGAGTTTGCTTTGGATGGAGAAGTTTGGGCTTATCACGAAATCTCTAGTGATGACCTTTATGGCTTATATTTCGAACAGACATGGTGGTATGACAATGGAACAGGATTAGAAAATAAATGGTCATGGGCTTGGACAATTACGGAACATTGGACATCCTCTGCAACATGGTCTTGGTGGCAGATAGGTCTAGACTATGGCCCAGGAGTTGGATATGTAGAATGCCTTATTGATAATGTATCTATTGGACGAACAAATTGGTATGCTATCGATAATACACAACCAAACAAGCCAACCATATCAGGTGAAACCAATGGAACGGCAGGAGATGAGTATGAATATACATTTAATGCAATAGATCCCGATGGATTTAGTGTAAGCTACTTTGTCGACTGGGGAGATGGTACAGACAGTGGATGGACCGAGTTTACAGATTCTGGTGTTGATGTAAAATTAAAACATACTTGGGATATAAAGGATGACTATATAATTAAATGTAAAGTCAAGGACTTAGCAGAGAATGAAAGTGATTGGGAAGAACTAGAAATCAGCATGCCGAAAAACAAGGCATTCACTTTCAACTTTAATCTGCTAAGTTGGCTGTTTGAACGTTTTCCAAATGCGTTCCCGATACTGAGACAACTGCTAGGGTTATAAAACCAAATAAAAACCAATATCTCTTTTTTCTTTTTTAGTTCCCTTAAATGGTTTAAACTTTTTATGCTTTATTTTTAAGAATTCTAAAAATAATTTTCTTTAAATTTTTCGGTAACAACTGTAAAGATACCGGGTAACAGTTGTACAATAAACCCTTTATAAAGAGATTAACAAAAGTAGGTTTGTGGTGATCGCTTATGAATGGTTTATTTGTAAAGGCATTAAAAAATAAGTTTGAGATGACGAAAGAAGATGCAACATCTCTTGCTAAAACTGTTGAAGAAATTTTTGATGGAGAAAAAGAAGTCGAAGATATGACTATTGATAAACATGCACGTTCTTTATTTTATGAACTACATAGAGAGAATTTTCTTAGAGTAAGAAGAGAAGAATACAAAGAGAAGGGAAAATTCATGCGAAAATATTACTGGTCTTTTAATAATGATGGCATAAAAGAAGAAGCGTACAGAAAACCTGCCGTAGAAGAAAATCCTTATAAAATTTATCAGAGAATACCAAGAAATGCGTGGTTAATTCGGTCTTACAACACCTAGATCTGCATCTATGTCATTGTGTTATATATTTCTGTAATGAGAGCAGGGATTATTCGTATCCACCAATTTTCAGACTTGGGTCTCCAAGGAATACATGTGTTTCTACAATTTTACAATCGTATCTATCAGTATACACTGGAAAGTTATTCACATAATCTGTTACAGCCTGTCCGTACGTTTCTCCTAGAATATTTATGTTTTCCTCATTATATAATCTGAAAAATTGTGTTTCAAACCATCCATCAAGTCCTTCGATGCAATCTGGTATATCATTACCGTTGTGATCTCCAATACGCACACCGCCATATCCAGCGCTCCCCACAGATGCGATAGCCCCTCCACCAGATTTTTTTACAAATACCCAACTCCAGCATTCAGGAACCCAGTTATACAAATAGTAGGAGCCGAAACCATCTTCATCAGATAAAAAGTACCCGAGTCCCTCTTCGATAAGTCCTTTTATAAAATTTAAAGGTGTAGCATCGATTTCACTGTTATGGCAGCCTCCAACCAGTAGGATAGGATACATTCCTTCATTTGAAAGTTTCTGTATATCTTTGTTCGTAAATCCTTCAGTCCAGTTTATGTAGTCGCCATTTTTGTGGGTTGCCCAATTTTTAGGATTCCCATGACCCGCAAAGTAGAGAAAACCTGCACCCTTACTTATTTCGTTATGCATATTTGCAGTCGTCAAGTTTCCAAGAGATGCATATATTCGTACAGGATTGAATTCTGACATAAACTCTAACGCTTTCTCGTTTGCTACTTCCCCTTCATCATAATCTGTTCCACCTTCCCACTTTTTATCAAACGTATCACCACCACAGACTATCATGGTGTTGAACCATTCTGAGCCATTGGTGTTTTCTTCGTAATCAATTATCTTTTCCACAAGGGTTCTTACTTCAAAGCCAAACATGCAGGCCAACCTGCCAACGTGAACATCGGGAGAGAGATCAACAATATCTTCACGAAACCCGCCATCTGGCCATTCACCATAAATACCATCATCATCAGTATCCCAACTTGAAAAGTTACCTTCGGAATCGTAGATGTCAGCATAGTAAAGATCACTTGCAAATTTTAATTCTTCAAAGGGACCTCCAGTATCTGTCTCAAGGTGGATATACCTTATTGGTATTTTTCTAAAGTTTCCTACAAGCATTACATATTTGATGCCCCAGTTTTCTTTGGCATTTTTGATAAAATACTTTATTTTTTCTGGATTATCTTTACCGATAACTGGAAAATAAACACTATCATAGATATCTTTAAGTGTCACGAGTCTTGTTTGTACGTTATGACTTTCCTTATGATCGACAAGACGGTTAAGAAGTAGCTTATACCCGTCGTAGGAAATAACCAGAAGATCATATTCGTCAGCAAACACAAGTGGTTCAGTGGGTTCTTCATAAGATATTTCCAATTTGATGAAACGTACAAATTGTAAGTTATCTTTAATTGGATTATATTTTATAGGATTCATCTGTATTGTTAAAAATGTTGTATGTTCACTGTTTCTGTTTAATCCTCCTGCAAGCTTGTACGAATACCAACTTTCTGGAAATAATGTATTACTATTGTAGATATTTTCATTTTTCTCTATTTGTATTGTATCTTTTTTGTCATTCCGCGGGAGTGGTTTTGATGCAGGAATAATCTTTTTTGAGATATGAATCTCTTCCACTTCAGAACATGTACACCTTATTTCTTTGATACGAGTGCCAAGTGGAAATTCAATTGTTTTTAAGTAAATAGGTAAAATAGGCTCTCCAGTATTTGTAATAAATGAATTTGTTTCTTTAAGGTGAATATTTAAAAATTCGTTGTTATCTTTTGTTTCTGGTGTCGAAAAACGTTGAAAAACTTCGATTGTATTAGCGTTTGATTTTTCCATCTCCTTGTAGTCGGATGTAATGTAAACTGCATTAATGCTACTAGATATCAATATCAATTGTACGAGTACGATCGCAATGGTCAAAATTTTCCCTTTTTTCATATTTTATTCCCCTTATTGTATTATTAACAGATAGTCGTTATAAAAATTTTTTGATTGTTACGAACTAATTCAAAAAGGAGAAAAGTTTATTAACATCTAATTGAGTTCAATTATGAAAATATGGGAGAAGATATGGTAGAATCGGAAGAAGAAACAAGCCGTATGTTCCTAGATCGAAAGGAACCAATAACATTGGATGAAGAATTGGCTTTCTTTATACGTAGATTCAACTCAGATATAAAAACCATTGAATGTATGCCTGCTTTCGAAGAACATCTGAAGGAGTTATTCCCTGAGCGGAAAAAAGAATGACTTTGTAATCTACGTTTGAATATATCTATTTTTTTACGAAATACATATAAAACTTAACTAGGTTCGGAGGAGTGTAGGATTTTATGGCAGATATTGACAGGTTATATTCAGATAGAGCAGGAAAAATGAGGAAATCAGAGATACGTGAGCTTTTAAAAGTAACACAAGATCCTGAGATAGTTTCCCTTGCCGGTGGTTTACCAAATCCAAAATCTTTTCCAATACAAGATTTACAAGGTATCGTAAATTCGGTTTTAGAACATCATGGAGCAACTGCACTTCAATATGGAACCACGCAAGGAGTAGAGGAATTAAGAAAAGCTATTGCAGAACGATCATGTAAAGATGGAATAGATGCAACAGCAGATAATGTTATAATTACAAGTGGTTCACAACAAGCATTAGACACCGTTGGTAAAATATTTCTCAATCCAGGAGACACTGCAGTAGTAGGGCTCCCAACCTATCTTGGTGGTATCAACGCGTTTCGAAGCTATGAGGCCAATTTGGTGGGTATACCACTCGATAAAGATGGTATGATAATAGATGCTTTAGAAGAAAAAATAAAAGAACTACTAAAAGAAAATTTTACTCCGAAGTTTATCTACGCAGTACCAACATTTCAGAACCCAGCTGGTGTTGTTATGCCCGAGTCACGTAGAAAAAAACTCATTGATGTTGCAAAAGAATATGATCTCGTGATAGTAGAGGATGACCCTTATAGCAAGCTTCGTTTTGATATTTCTCATGTAAAACCCATAAAAGCTTTTGACGATGAAGGTCGCGTCATATATATGTCGACTTTTTCAAAGATTCTTTCTCCTGGTTTCCGACTTGCATGGACAATTGCATCGGAAGAACTGACGCGAAAAATGACTATTTGTAAACAGGCCTTAGATCTTTGTACGAATACGTTCACTCAGTTTATTGCCAATGAATTCATTAAGAGCGGTTCTCTTGACCTGCATATAATGAAGATTTGCGAGATGTATAAACCAAAACGAGACATTATGATGAATGCTATGAAGAAATATTTCCCAGATGGCTACATATGCAATAAACCAGCGGGGGGTATGTTTGCCTGGGTTACACTTCCTGAAGAAATTGATACTGAAATAATGTTTTTAGATGCTCTGAAAGAAAAAGTTGCATATGTTCATGGTAAAGCATTTTGCGTTGATGGGGGTGGTGGCAGATCCATGAGATTGAACTTTTCATACGCTACTAATGAACAGCTTGAAGAGGGCATGAAACGATTAGGTGTAGTAATCGATAAAAAATTGAAAGTTCTATGTCAGTAGATAAGAGAATCGTTTTATTGGTCATCATAGTATTGCTGAGTTCCTTTTCGGGATGTACACTTTTTAATAGAACCGAATTTTCATTGATTTCTTCAGTTATAGACGATGCTGATGGATTTGTAGGGATATCAATACGTTTTAATACGTCTGATAAAACGACACTAAAGCTGTTTGGCCCTGATGGAGATGTTCTTTTTTTAGATGATTATTACAAGGGAACTCACGATGCAGTGGTATATCTTGATGAATATAGAAAAACTCCACCTTCTGGCAGTTATGGTCTAAAAGCCTATGATAAAAATGAAAATTTAATTTTTGAAAACGAGCTTTTTTTTAAAGGTCAGAATCTCTCCATTATTGAGGTTATCGAAAAATGGTGGTTAGAAGATATTAAATATTCGCTAGTTGGATTGAGTATAACTATAAAGAATCGTGGCGATCTACCTGCATACCCATATATTGCAGATGTTCAAATTGATAACAAAAAATCCTCTGGGTTTTTCATACCGACAGTAATTTTACCGCGCCAAAGCAAAGATGTACATTGTTTCGTTTATATTGATGGCATCTCATCTAAAAATAGCCTATTGAAAATCTCATTGAAAAACAACGAAGAAAACATAATTGCAAATACTTCGTATACTGTTTCTCCATCTGAAAATGTATCTGAATTAAAGTATAGTTGGGGAAATAATAATCTTGTAATACCAGATGTTGAATTTTTATATGATTACTACAGCAGTTTAGAACGTCTCGATTCAGAAGATTATGCTGCATATGTGTTTGATAGGTATGATGATCATTATATCAATTTGATTGCTGGAATGTTGCTATCCATTACTGAGGCATCTAAAGATGTAGGAATCATTAATTTTGTAGCGTCTTTTGTGCAACAGCTGAAATATGTTGAAGATGACTCTCAACAAGATTATCCGCGCTATCCCATCGAATCATTAAAAGATTCAAAAGGTGATTGTGAAGATAAAGCGATGCTTACTGCATCTATTCTTGATAGCATGGGATATGATGTTTCACTCTTGAAATTACCGGATCATGTGGCAGTTGGCGTCCATTTGGATGAAAGTGCAACAATTTTTGACTATTATATTGAAGAATATTACTTTCTAGAAACGACTAGTACTGGGTGGATTTTGGGAAAAATCCCTCCAGCGCATGAAGATCGGTCAAATGTAACGATTTATCCGATATCGGCGCGTCCCCTCCTCATCCATAGCTGGAAGGATGCAACTCGCTATAGTAGTAGTGATGGGGCAGACTACATCAAGATGAAAATTGTTGTGGAAAATCTTGGGCAAGAGACGGCTAGTAATTTCAAAATTTGGGGCGCATTTTATAGTCAAGATGATATTTTTTTCAATCAGGAAACAACCTCAGTATCATCTTTGGCCGCAGGAACGAAGAAGATAGTAGAGTTGACAATGGATGTTCCTCAAGCCATTTCTACAAACCTCAAAACCCAGATTCATCTGAATGATGAAGTTGTTCACGAGAGAGAATCTTCGTCGAGTTTTCCATAAATCTTTTTTTTACATTGGATGTACTGAATCAGGCGGCTTCATCCCGTAATGGATAATTAAGGGATGATGATTATCTTCTTTTTAGGATGGGATGTGCGAAGAAACGGATTAATCCAAAAATTATGAACCATGTAAACCGCAATTTCAACGAACTCTACACCAAATTAGTAAGCA
>JAUWBM010000183.1 GCA_030601705.1 Thermoplasmatota archaeon | reverse complement strand
ATGATAAATCAAGCTACAAAACTTGCAAAAAAAGAAAAATATGATGTATATGTTCTGCCGGGTGGTTCTTGTATCAGGAAGATTATTCAGAAAAATACATATGAAGGTGTTATTGGAGTTGCATGTACGGATGAATTAAAGCTAGGAACGAAAATCTTGGAGCAATTCAGCATGCCTTCACAATCTATACCGTTGGTAAAAAATGGCTGTTCTGGTACACGATTCAACTTTGAAACTTTAGAAAGAGTAATTAGAGATAAAAATTAGACTGAAAAACAAGCAGAAATAACCATCTAACGCATTTTCTTTTGTTTTTGGTAATTATTTGCCTTCGTTTGGCTAAAAATGGCTTAAAATCGATGTATGATTATGTATATGGAAAAAGATATGTTTTTGTATATCTCAATTCAGAGGTTTTAAATAATATATCACATATCAATAATTGTAGGAAAGAAGGAAGGGGAGTTTTGCTTACAATTCTTCTTCATAAATGTATCCCCGAAAATCCCTTCCTTCTACAATATCCTCTTCTTTGGAATTTTGGAATTAATGTGTGAGCTCACACAATGATTAATGTTATAAACTGTAACTGTATTTTAATATCTAAAAGGGGGTCGAATCTTTTATCTTTTCCAAAATAAAGATTCCAAAGAGAATTTCATCCTTTCCTCCTCTTTCGACCCCTTTTATAATCCCCTTACAATATCTTTATTAACAAAAAGGGCTATAATAACTGTGAGGTAGGGTGAGGTAAACAAAAGAAAAGACATCGAGGGCAACCTGCTTTTGCACTTATCTCCCTTTCACCTCTTCCCAACAGTCATTATGAAAGAACATATTGTCTACCTGTATGCATTCTGTACCGAATTTAATCACTTTACTGCATTTACAACACTTCAAATTATTTTCAGCAATCATTGATCAGTTCGACCCACAGTTTATCATCAACCTTAGGAGAGGTTATCAATAGGAATATTATTCATTATTTTATATCCAGCACCTTACTTTTTTTATCCTCCCCAAAACATCCTAATAAAAAGGGGAGACCGAAAGTTATAAAGTGTTTACGTAAACTTTATATTAACCCCTTATTTGTTTTTATCGGGGGTTGTAGAGTATTGAGGGAGACATATCCTTTCCATCCTTCTCCTCACAAATTCTAATCCTCCTCATGTGTGATGACAACTCTACAATCTCCCCTCTACAAATGAGGATTTATATTTCCTCAATGATTAATCGTAATAATGTAATACTATCGTGTTTGAAAAATTTTATGTTTTTTTAAAAAATCACTATATTATCTCTGATTCTTCTGGATAAAATACCCCTATTCAATACCTTTTTATCCTCCCCAAAAACCAATGGATTGGTTTTTTAAAGAAAGAGACATTATTAAATTGTAGATTTGGAGGAGGAAAATGGTTAGAAAAAAAGGAAAAAAGAGGGATAGATTGTTGGATTTATTGTATCATTACAAGGAATAGTATTATCCTAGCGTCTGCAGTCTTCTCTGCAGATAGTCCCTCATCACATGTCACAGTAACCGTTATCTTAGGCATAGGAGTTAAAATCCCAAGGCCAAGTCCCATTAGTCCCAAGGTTATGTTTGTTGATTGGCCAGAAGCAAGAGTGCCAAAATCGCCTGAATCCGCCCTTGGGGTAATTATAAGACCACCGTCGATAGTGATACTCCAATTTACACTAGTAATTACATCATTTCCATAATTCTTGATAAATATACGTAAACCAATTCCTCCCTTTATTTTTACAAGAACCCCTTCTGGTAAATCACCATAAGGTTCCATTAAGGGGTATCTGTCCTTGTTTTGTCCGACTGGAGGAATATAGTATGGTGTGTCACCGATGCCATCACTACCTGGTATATCTTGATTAGGACCTGAAAAGTTGTCCACCCCCATATAATCAGACCAGTAATTTCCACCTGAAGGATACCCATCATCCCAATGGTTTAAGGGTCCGCCCCATTCACAAGCCTGTCCATTTTCATCTCCGTTATTAATGAAATTATTATGATAAATCCTGTTGTTTTCTCCTCCACCTCCACACATATCTAACTGGATGCCTATTTCATCATTTGAAATAATATTGTTGTATAGTATCTGGTTATCAGCAGACATGATCATGTAGATCCCTCTGTCATTACCTGATAGGTTGTTGTTAGAAATGATGTTGTTGCTATGATAACCCCACCCAGTATGTTCAAAATGGATTCCGTCATACGTGTTAGAGGTTATATTGTTGTGTCGGATCCTATTGTTTTCGCTATTTTCTTTCCCAGTATATTGAGTTCGGAACACAGTGCCGTTTCTGTTCCCGGTGATAATAGTATCTTCTATAACACCATTTGTTACATTGATGAACACTATTCCATCGTTGTTTATACCGCCATCGTGAACGTAACAGTTTCTGATTTCAAAAAATACACTTACGTTCCTAATGGTAATGCCATCCATGGAAGAAGCGTCTATCTCCCAGTCTTCAATAACAAAGGGATCATTGGATGTCCCTGAACCTCCGGTGACGCCATTTTCGCTGGTGAACTCATCGTTTCCATTTATGTAAATCGGGTCATGTGGTGTATATAGGAGATTGACATATGATATTTTATCACCGACTACGGTAGAAGTAATACTCATTCCTAGAAAAAGAGCAAATATTAAAATCGTCCAAAATTTCTTTCCATGATTATTTTTTTGCATATCTTATCCTCCCCGAATACATATATCTATAGGACGTTATGTTATATAAATATTTAGCACAGATTCTTCTGACTAAAACACCATTTTTCATTACCTTTTTATCCTCCCCACAAAACATTGGGATTGGCTTTTACCTGGCAACAACAATTATTGAAACAAAAAATAGAGATGTTTTTGGGAGTTGCAATATTTATTCATCCATCTCATCTTGAACGGCGATAACCAGCTCTGTAAGTACTTCTTCGAGATTCTTATGGCGGTATTCTTTAGTCGATCCATTGGCTAAATGAACTCTTGCAACGAACTCTTCTCCGTCTTTGATTATTTCAATATTACAAACATGCACCATAAGCTTCCATCACGAATCTTCTGGGGATATTTATATTTTTAAGTATGGTCGAATTTCTATAATCAAATCAATAAAATCCCTTTTTTATCCTCCCAAACACCGAAGGGAATGGTTTTTAAAAGAAAGAAATGTTATGAAATTTAATATCGAGAGAGGGGAAATAAATTAAATGCCCGCTGTGTAAAAAAGAGTTTGAAAGAGCCGAATTAAATATATGGGGTAAAAGGTTTTGTCCATATTGTTCTTACGATTTAAGTTTGGAGGAATAAAATGAAATGTGATGTAACATTTGTAGTGAGGAATCAAGAAGAATGTACCGAAGATTGTGTGTGGTGGGAAGATGGATGTGGGTGGAAATGAAAGAAGATACTAAAACACCCTGTACATTT
>JAUWBM010000118.1 GCA_030601705.1 Thermoplasmatota archaeon | reverse complement strand
GGTCATCGGAAAGCCGTGTGAAGGAGAACTTCATGCACGGATTGATGAGGGTTAGCTGGTGAATGTGGTTACCGAAGTCCTCCATAACTTGGAGTCAGTAGGTTGAGGTAGCATCACCTGCTTTCTACTCTACTTTCATATCGATTTATAAGACCAAAGAGATGATAGAAATTATAATTAATCCAACTCTCATCATTTGGCGGGTGGGTACCAAGTCCAATTTCGAATCCATGGCCAGAGTACTCGACAAAGCCAGCGCCGGTATTAATTTCGTGGTTTATTGTTTTAGGATTGAATGTGTTTTCAGAGGTCCATAATCTGATAGGTGTGAATCCTGGCATGTTTTGAGCTACTACGTCATTTGTTATTTCACCTTCATATCCATTCCAGCCAGGATGTGTATCGCCGCCACATAGGATAAGCCTGTTAAACCAACTTTGACCATTTGTTCTTTCTTCGTAGTTAATTATCTTATTAACTACAGTAGATAATTCTAGCAGGTTGTTGCAAGCCAAGCGTCCTACATTTACATCTGGATATAGATCTACACCGTCAATATCAACAAAATAATAACACTCTCCGAATATGTTATTATGGTTTGCATCCCAATCGCAGAAATCACCGTATTCGTCATAAATATCTGCATAATACAAATCAGAAAGAATATCTAATTCAAAATAATAATAATAATCAGGAAAAGGATGTGTGGTTCGTATAGGCAACTTCTTTATATTACCAACTAGCAGCACATAGGTGATATTCCACTCTTCTATAGCATCTTTGATGAAATATTTGATTTGTTCAGCATTATCACGACCTATATAGTTACTATAGATGTCCCCAGTTGTTTTCACAATAGTTCGTACGTTATGACTATTTTTATGTTCAATTAATGGTTGAAGCACCGTGGAAAACTTTTTAGGAGCAATAATCACCATGTCGTATTCATCAGGAAACAGTATCGGTTTGGCAGGTTCTTCATATGAAATTTTTATATCTGCATTGTTGGCATAGTATATGGTGTTCTCCGCTGGTGAATATCTTATAGGGTGGCAGCGTACCGCCAGGAAAATGACATGTTTACTATTATCTAAACCAGCACCGATTCTGTAGCTATACCCGCAGTCTGGATACAGTTCTGAACTTGAATATATAGTTTCGTTAATCTCTAGTTCCTTATCTACATCGACTGCGGTTATCCTATAAACTGGTTTAGGTGCAGGATTAATGGGTTTTGATAATATTTGTTCTTCTACCTCTGAAAATACTACCATGACATTTTTAATTTTTGTACCGATGGGAAACGTATACACCTTTGTAACTACGGGTAAAAAAGGTTTACCTGATTCCATTAAATACGAAGTCGCCTCATCAAGATTCACCCCACTGTATTCTCCCATATTTTTTTCTTCTGGATTAGAAAAATGAAGTGATTCTGTAATTTCTAAGTTGTACTGTTTATCTTCAGGAAAAGCTACAGCCCCAAGTCCACTAAGGACCAAAATTCCTACTACCAAAAATGGTAATATTTTCTTCATATTTCTTCCTCTCTATGGATTGCTAATGCATGTCAAGTATTTAGATTTTATCCCTGATTGACGATAAAACAACATATTACCGTCCTAGATGCAACAAAACAACAGATAAATAAAAATATCAGTTCTGCATTATTAATATGGGGGAAAGCAAAATGAAAAGAAAAATACTCGTAATTCTTGTCTCTATGCTGTTTATAACAATGATTCCATCTGTCATAGGAACAAACATTGAGTTTGAAGGTAGAGAACCTGATTCAGAAGATGAAATTATTCGGATGAGAGGTTTACTTTATCATAAATTACGTAAAGGCAATATTAACACTTGTATAGCAATTCACCTTGTTGTTTGGTACAACACATCATCAGGACCTCAACGTGAAGTATATTGGTTCGAACCGTTTACATTTAGAGATTCAGCATATCTAGGACGTATGTATGAAGTTGGACTAGGTCTTTTCACATATATATTTGGTATCTTTGAAGGGGGATTAGAAGTAAAATAAGCAAAATTGTTAAATCCTATAGAGGAAATTATGAAAAGAAATAAAGGATTGGTTTTTGGGACCATTATTTTAATTGTCTGTTTGGTGTTTTTCCAATGTACTAATGCAGAAACTAATTTTGCTAGCAATATAGGTGTACTCTGAACCTACTCTTTTGAGGATGGATCATTTGATGTGTTTGGCTTCAGGGCGGCTGACCATCTAATAAATTTTCGATCCCGGGATAATCTGGTGCATAGCGGCGGATTTTAAACACCCTATTCATATTCGGGTTTGGAAATGGGTTGACATACTCCCAAACGATCTCCTTTTCTGATGTTACTTCAAAGAAAATACCAACTGGGCCGTTACAGATAAGTGTGTTTCCGTTGGGAAATCGTTGGACGCCGGAAATAACTGATGCATAAAAATCAGTAGGATTTTCAGCTGTATATGTCCATATTGGTTCTTCTGGTTCATAAGGAGAGCCAGGTGTGAGAGAATAGTTGCCATTGCTGTCTACAGGTGGCACGATCTCTTCTATAGAAGAATACTTTCCATCGGGGCGCCCCAGACCGTTATTGAAAATCAGAATGTTTCCTTCTCCCGGGTGAGCAGATTCAATCCACTGAGCATCATGCTGGAAAAATAACTTACGATCATCAGTATCCCCAGTACGGTAAGCCTGTGGGTTGCCCCACCGGTATAGAATGTCACCGCCTTTTCCACTGTTACCCCCTGTATGGTCTGCAGCTTCTTCGGTGGTGGTACTGTGATCAATCACCCAAATCTCACTATGGGCAGCCGGACTTAATATTATCTGATCGAATTCTTCGTTGTAGTCGATCGAGTTTATATGATTCCAGTCACCACTTAATTGTCCCCCAAAATTGATATCGAACAATTCTGGGTGATCTTCTACCACACCATAGTTTTCTTTCGTAGGGTCATAATCCTGGATTAAATGATCCCAGACATGCCATTCCCAAACGATATTACCACCCGTCGCACCAGTTGGTTCGACTTCAATGAGATGGTCCGGCCATATTTGTCCAGCAGGCAGTTTTTTAGGATCTCGGCCTGCAGCAATGGCCTCGGCAACGGTTTTATACTCCCAAGCGGCCATTAGGACATTTCCATTTGGTAATACCTCAATGTCATGATGGAGACAATGTAGATCAGTTGAGTATTCAAACTCCCAGACGACGGTTCCATTAAAATCAATTTCCTCAACACGTCCACCAATTCCACCACCCCAGAAAGTCGGATTGGGACCTGGAAAACATGTACGAAGAATATTTCCACTTTCAAGGAGATACACGCTCCTTACTATCTGATAATTGCTATTCCACGTGTGAATGACTTCTCCACTGTTATTAATTAGATAGGTGATTTTAGATCTTTCTGGGGCAAACAGTGTGTAACCATCGAATGAGTCATTTTCATTCCAAAACTCTCTGACCGTTTTGACTAATGGTCCAAGTATCTTTACAACGAATCTTCTCTCCTCAGTGTTTGTAGCAGGTGCACTTGCTGTAATTGTGATTTTTGGAATCTCAGTGAATATTCCAAGTCCAATGCCAAATATTTTTATACGTATCTCGGTTGATTTAGCAGATAAGAGTAATGGTATGTAATAGTACTTTGTAGGGAGAATAACTATAAAACCTCCAGTGGCATCGATACTCAATGTGATATCTGATACATCGATATCTCCTTCGTTTTTGAGTACTACGGTTAGACCAAGACCACCTGAAATGTTTTCGATTTTTAAGGTAGATATAGAGAGTTCTATCTCTTCGTGATCTAACCATTTATTAGAGTTGAAAGCGTTTTTTGCATTGACTTTTATTTCGTAGTTTTCAGGTTTTCCGTTTGTTGGGTCTGATAGTAGACTTAATGTTTTGGGTGGAGTATTCCAGCTACCAGGACTGATAAATGTATATCTATCTTGGATATTACCTTCATCAATAAAATTGGTTTCCTTATCTTCTCTAATCAAATGAACTGGTTTGTCAACCATCAATTCAAATCCAGCTACAGATAAAACCAAAGTACCAGTTAACAGAATACAAACAAATATTATCGCAACTTTCTTTTTCGTTTTTATTCCTCCCTATGTAATGCTTACGTTGGTCGCCCTTGAAAACCTGTCTCGTTAGTCAGATCCATCTCTAATTCCTATGAAAAAGTTACTGGATATTCCCCCGGATAAAGATCAAGCATTGTAGGACATTGATATCCACCTGATAAAAATTTTACTCTGGGTTCAGCGTAATTGAATGCCTCTTCTGCAGAATTGATGCCATCACCATTTCCGAATAAATCAGCTACTCCCCAGAATCCCTGAGTTAAGCATCCAGAAAAAATTGATCCCCAAGAAACCTCATCTTCCCCACACGACATCAATACTACTCTACCCTGGGATCCAACCTCTTTAATAAAACCTTGTGAAAATGATTCAGCAGTATAACCATCAAATAAGGCTCCAGTAAACATCGGGTCGTCATTGAATCCGCCACTGAAACAACTGTCAATAATAAGACAAACTCCTTGTGATTGCAATAAACTCAGGAAGAAGTTCAATAGATCATCCCATATATTTCCATACCAGTATTCAAAACCTTCATACATTATAAGGGCTTCATCTGCTCCGTCATCTTCGTCTTTGGGTGGAAAATCTATAGGTGTACCGTCTTCGTTTTTTAAGGGGTAGCCATGTGTTGTTATATATACAAGCGACATATCGTTTTTATCTTCTTTTAGAATTAACCAGATGAGTTCTCTGATGAGATTTCGCATAGTAGCTTCTTCGCCTTTAAGTACATGGATGTGATCCTCGCTCCATATAGGGGAGTCAAGAAGTACCTCATGGAGATTATCTACTGCTTCAAGCATTGAAGGGCGATTTTGATCAGGATGGTTTAAATAAACACCGACTGCAACAAGTAACGCCCAGTATTCTGTTCCTCCGTTAGTTGGATTAAATTTTTCAATTTTTTCATTAATCCCCGATATCTTTTTTTTACTCTCCGTTTTAATATCGTCGGTTTTTACCACTGCATTACAAACAGGTGTGATGATTAAAGTTACACATGCGATGGATATTAGTTGAATCGCTAGTTTCTTATTAATGATAAATTTCATTTTTACCATCCTATACTAAAAAAGTATTTTCATTGGAACAAATGAGATAAAAAATTCTTGCCAATAATGGAAAACGCTGTATCGGCCTCTCTAGAAATAGGGTTATGGTTAAGACTGATGAAATTTGATTTTTTGGCATTGTCACCTCTAGTATTCCCCAGTCGCTTTCTGCGCCATAGATGTCTTTAGCTTTTGCACTGATATTGTATGTACCTTTTTCCTCCCAGGTATGTGAAATAGTTACTTCTCCACCTGATGGATGTGGGCCATTCCATGGTTCCATTATCCCATCTCCCCAATAGATGAAGTAATATACATCTTCACCATCAGGGTCAACTGAGTTGAATGTATATTCGTAAGGTTTACCGGCTTTTCCACTTACCTCACCATCAATAGATGGCGTACTTGGCGGTTCATTCGCTTCGCCAAATGCGTAGATATTTCCCATCAAATCGGGAACATAAACTCGTCCATTAGCTATAGAGGGAGAAGACAATGTTGGATAATCTAGTGAGTAGCTCCAAATGATACCTCCATCATCTGCGTCAAGACAGTAGATATCATCTGAAGAGTAGTAGTAAAAATCCGATGGAGCAATGTAGATCATGTTATCAGCCACTACAGGAGAAGCGGAGGCAAAGAAATATGAATATCCAGGCAATGGAGCTTTCCATATCAAAGTCCCAGATGTTGCATTGATACGATAGATCCAGCTATTGTAAGAATACAAGTCAGTATCAGTGATGTAGACACTATTGTCACAAAACGCTGGAGTTGAAGAAGACAATCCGATCGGATATGACCAAAGTGAACTACCAGTTACAGCGTTAAAACATTTTAGCTGACCGAAATAACTGTAAAGATCAAAATCAACGGCAAAGACTTTACCGTCGGCACAAACTGGTGAAGATGAACCAAACCACCAATACCACAAAGAGGAGATTGGCTTAGACCACAAATACTGACCCGTTTCTGCATCTAAACAGTACAGATTACTATCGTAATAAGAGTATATATCTATAGTGAAAAAATAGACTCTTCCCTCGCAAACTGCTGGTGCGGTATACAACATAAACTCATAGGTCGGCATTGGATAGGTCCATAGACTACTGCCATTGAGATCAAAACAGTGAAATGTTCCATAATAGCCGTATATGTCAAGGCAGCCTAGATAGATTTTTTCATCAGCAACAATTGTCGATGAGGTCACCCAGCCGTCTATAGTTTCTTGCCAATTATAGGCACCTGTCTCAGCATCTAAACAATAAAGCGAACTGTAATAGCTGTAATAATCGGAGTCTGTTACATAGACTTTGCCATTAATCACAACTGGATCATTTGGTGCAGACATTGGATAATCCCAGAGTGGCGTTCCAGTATCGGCATCCAAACAATAAACCCCTCCAAAATATTCCCCTTCTTGAGCATTCATAGCTTCAAATATTTTGGACAGAGAGCGTGGTTTCTCTTGAGGAAATGGTTTCTGTATGTTAGATGTTTCAAGTGGGGGTGGTTCAGGTGGTTCAATAGTGTAGTACCAATTTGTGCTAATGTATAGTTTATTTTCAACAACAACAGGTACACCCGTATAAATTTCTTCTCCAATATTTTCCTGCCAAGTTAACTCATTAGTGTTTGGGGCTTTTGATGAAGAACACCCAGTATTTCCTGGATCGTGACGAAACATGTGCCACCAATCAATATCTGTAGTGATTAAACTTTCTTTAGCGCCAGTATAGTTTTCTTTTTTCAATTCTGGTTTATTTCCATTTATAGTCCCTGCCACGGGTAACGCAGTCGCAATCAACAGCATACATACAAAAATACCTAATATCTTTTTTTTCATATTTTTTCCTCCCGCAAATAAAAATCGCTTGTATAAGATATAATAACTTTATTTAAATGTTTTTCCCTATATATTTATTGCAACATCTGTAATAAAACCAGTGTTAGTGTGCCGATTTAATTTCCATAACTACTATGTCCCGTTCCTTCTGTTAAACATATTTACTATTGTTACTAGCATGTGTATTATTTACTGGGATAGCTAGACCCATCAAATTTCCATAATTCACACCCATCCGCGGTATTCGTAATTCCAAGATATAAAAAGTTATGAAAAGGTATAAGGGCTCTTCCACCGATGTTATTGTCATCTCCAAAACCATTCCCTGGCCACAGAGGAGAT